>CADAWZ010000213.1 GCA_902791745.1 uncultured bacterium | reverse complement strand
ACACAATTCAAGAGTACATCAAGAACCAAGGTTAAAAAAGGAGCCATTCATGTGCTCAGCTAAAGACTGACCACTTTTCTGACTCGAAGAATATAAAATTGAGATAGACATTGGCTTAAATTATAAAGAAAAAAATCAAGTTGATTATCTAATAAATATGTTTAATAAGCGTTTAGGGCTTTCATAAAGGAGAATTTTAAAAATGATATGTAAAACTTGTGGATATGAAGCTCAAAAAAATTTTTATATTTGTCCATCTTGTGGTGGGGATAATATAGTTGCTCACGATGTAAATCATGAAGCTAATCAACATAAATATTACCAAAATAATAATAATGCTTCACAGTATCAAACACTATTTACAAGTCCAAATCCAAACAATGAATCTAATAACTATAATTCAGATCCGACACTTAATTATCAAGATATATCTCAATCTATTAATGAGCCTGTTGCACCTATTAGACCCATTTATATTCCAGAAGAAATGGCACCTTATTTTAAAGGTGATATTGGTTCTTCATTTAAAGCTACTGACAATGAAATAAAAATATCTCGTTTTTTGAATGGTGGAGAATTTACCTTTTGGCCAACAGTATGTAGTTGTGTAATAGCTATATTAATTGTTGCAGGTGCTATTTATGGAATTCACTTAAAACCTGATATTATGAATAACCAAATTGGAATATTTGCATTTTTATTTGTTCTTGTTTGTTCAGGTTTCACAACACAATTAGGAAAATTTGCTACAATCATAGTAAATCCAAATGGAATCTCTATAAAAACACTTTTAGGAAAATTTTATATACCTAAAGAAAAAGTCAATTATTGTGAATGTAGAGCTGTAACAAGAGTGCGATTTAAAGGTCTTGGAAGATATGGAAGAAGAAGAAGAATATACAGAAGATACGAAAGTGCATTTGAACAAGTAACATATTTAGATGTTTTTATACTACTAAAAGAACAAAATAAATTTAAAATTGATACTGTTGATACTGGCTTATGTTATAGATATAGTGAACCTGTTAATTATTTAAAAGATGAATTCAACAGAATCTTAGATGTTCAAGAAAAAATATTTTAAGAAAACGGACTTTTATCTCTCAAGTGCTTTTTTTATTTCTTGAACAATATAAGAAGCCTGAATCTTAGGATTAATAACAATACCAGTATCATAAGCATAACTATTATATACATACTCTATAAATTTGATGTCAGGAAGAAATGTTACCTTTTTTTTGTATGTCTTTGCATAAGGAATATATATTTCTTTTTTGAAAGTAAATGTAATATAATGTATTATACTACCAACTTCTTTTTTATTAGGTGCAGCTTGTCTCATTTCTTCAACTTCTTCTATATAAATTTCATTTATATCCTCTTTTGGAATAAATAATGAACCTTTTTTTGAATGTATGTCAATTCCATTGGAAGAAAAAATAAATTCCGCTTTTATTGAAGTTAAAATTGAAACTACTAAAAACAATATCATATTTAAAATAAAAATTAAAAATAGCCATAATGTTTGTTCGTTTGATACTAAAAAATTAAAATGAGAACAAACACAAATAAGAAGAGTTCCAAAACCAAATATTAAGAAATAAGGTGCAACAATTGGTATAACTTTATTTGGAAAAAATTCTCCTCCAGAAGAATTTATAATCAAAGTATTATTTGGACCTTTTTTTATTAAATCTTTGTTCCAAATTGTTAATTTTTTTAAAATTTCTTGTTCTTCAATTTTTGAACTATTTACATCTTCAATTTTTTCTTCTTTATTATCCATTTTTTTGTGCTCTTAAATATTTTACTATATATTTTATCAATTTTTTTTAAAAAATCCTGTAAATAATACTAAAAAATAAGGTTTAAAAAAAAATTTATAGAACATAAAATTAATAATAAGTATTAAATTTTTCATAAAGGAGAATTTTTAAAAATGATATGTAAAACTTGTGGATATAAAACTCTACAAAATTTTCATATTTGTCCTTCCTGTGGAGCAGAAGAAGTAATTTTACAAAATAAAAATAATCTTGTTACTCGACAAAAACAGAATTATGATTCAAATATTGACATGAACTAAAAAAAAATATATAATATATGTATGAACACAAAATATATTCATTCAAGAACTTGTATATATAATATAAATTATCATATAGTCTGGTGTGTGAAATATCGTAAAAAGATTCTTACACAAGAAATAGCAAGTCGCCTTTATGAATTATTAGATTCAATAGCAAAAGATAAAGGATTTACTATTGTAGAATGTAAGATAGTAGATGGTTCATATTTTGTTGAAACAATAGGTTCAACTTCAGAAGAAAATATTTTGCATTATATAGAGAGGCAAAAAAATTGTCAGCTATAAAGAAGAAAACCAAAAAACAAAATAAATCAAAAAAACAAAAAGCCCCATATTTACAAAATAGAGCTATAAAATATCGCTTAGAACCAACCAAAGAACAGAAAGAATTTTTTGAGAAAAATTTTGGTTGTTGTCGTTTTGTATTCAATCTTCTTTTATGTGATAAAATATCATATTATCAAGAAAATGGTAAAATGCTACATAATACTCCTGCTAAATATAAAGATAAATATCCTTTTCTTCGTGAAGTAGATAGTCTTGCCTTGACAAATTCTCAGATAAATTTAGAAACAGCTTTTACAAACTTTTTCAATAACCCTTCTTCTGGTTTTCCTAAGTTCAAAAGTAAAAAACATACAAAAAAATCATATACAACAAATCTTGTAAATGGTAATATAGAATTATATGATGATGGTATAAAATTGCCAAATGATATAATATTAACCGAGGAAGCAACAGAAGAAAATACAATAGGCTTCGATTATAAGTCTTCAGGCTTATATATGGACAGTAATGGTAAATGTTGCGAAATGCCTAAATATTATAAACGAAGTGAAAAGCATTTAGGAGAGTTACAACGCAAATTAAAAAATAAGAAATTAGATTCTAAAAATTATATAAAACAGCAAAATAAGATATGTAAACTTCATAAGCATATAGCGAATCAACGCAAAGATTTTTTACATAAAGAATCCTTCGAGATAGCCAATCGTTGGAATAATGTCTGTATAGAATCTTTGCATATTCGTTCAATGTCAA
>CADAWZ010000212.1 GCA_902791745.1 uncultured bacterium | reverse complement strand
TAGAAAAAAAAATATTTGAGTATTGTCTTAAAGATGAAAAACTTTATAAAATTTTTATAAATAGAGTTTTGATACTTATAGAGGAAATAGAAAAAGATTCAGCATATTTCAATCCAAAATATATAGATATAAGTAGTTATCGAATGTATTTAGAAGGAGAAATGATGATAGACATAATTTATGATGATAGATGTATTAAAGATGATGAAGGGCGAAGAATAAAATATATATATATAGACCATAGAGAAACTTTAAAAAAAATCCATAATATAAAATAGATGATAAAAAACAATAAAAACTTGATTCATAAGTAAAAAAATAAATTCAACTTTATGGATTCCATTTGAAAACTACATTACAAAAACGAATCAACGATCCAAATGACTATACAAGAGAATACGGCAACCTACGCTATATCCTCGAATTGGCTAAAAATGTAATCAACATAGCCAAAGAAACAGTAAAAATCCCCGACGAACTGAATAAGTTACAGGTAGAAATATAAGAAGAAACATAAAAAAAGTTGCTGTGATGATTATCACAACAACTTTTTTTTACTATACCTATGCCATTTGTGCAGAGATTGTCTGAACTTCACTCAATGGCAAATTTAAATTTTCTGCTATCTCTTCAAGACTGTAAATACCCTTTTTTATCATTCTTTTGGCACTTTCTAAAAGAGCCTTAGCAATTCCAAGCTTTTCACCTTCAACTCGACCCTCTGCACGGCTCTCTAATGCAGCTTTTTCTCTTATCTCTTTTTCAGCTTTTTCTCTTATCTCTTTTTCTAATCTTTCTGTTATTTCTTTTTCAAGTTTCTTTTGAAGTCTTTCTTTCATTCTCTTTTCTTTTTCTTTAAAAAATTTGTTATATGTTTTTTGGAGTATAGGTGATAGTTCCATATTTCCCTCCTCTGTTGTTTTTAGAAATTTTACTTTTTCTGCTAAATCGTCAAAATAAAATTCGTCAGGATTTTTACACTTAAAATCATGTACAAGTTTGCCTATGTCATCCTTGCCTTCATAAGCACCATTTACATATATGATATAAGAACGATCATTAAATGGTTTGTGGTTGTGTTCAAATGTTCTTTGAATCTTATAAATAGGCAAGCCTTCTCCAAATACATCTGTTTCTTTCTTCAAATTATGTGTATCATATATATCAACATGATACCTTGCTCTTTCAGGACTTGCTCCTGATTTTTTCCATTTTGTATTTTGTATTTCAATGTTATATATTGTATTGGTTATTTTATTTCTTGCTATTATATCTAAATATACTGAATGACCATTTAAATTGCTAAATTTTTCTTGTAGTTTGAGATCAATAATTTCTAACTCTTCATCTTTCAAAATAACTCTTAAAATACGAGTTACAGCCTTTTCGTTATCTTTAAAACAGACATTAAAAAATTCATCGTCCATAAGAATAAAATTTTGAATATCTTTTTGGACTTGTTCTTTGAAAGATATTTCCTTAACTCTCTTTTTCTTTTTTATTTCTTTATTCTTAACCATAACTTTCCTTTCTTATTATAATATATCTATAAGTAAAAATCAAGTTTTAATTATAGCCTCATTGCTTAATTATTTTTGGGACTGTAAAAAAAATATCTTCTAATCTAATTGTATTTTTCAAATATTACAAATTCTACCTAAATTTTGTTAAAGAAAATCATTTTTTGTTAATTTTTTGTTAATGGAATATTAGCAAAATCCTCGACGAACTAAACAAAATCAAAAATGCAAAAAACTGGAAAGTATCTGCACAACCTTCCAGTTTTTTATTTATTTTCTCTTATAAAGGAAAAACTTTATAAATATTTATTTATAGAAAACTTTTTTTATCATATCCTCTATCTTTCCAAAAATTTACTTGGAACTTTTTTTGTCAACCAAACACCATTTACAGAACGATAAAATTTATAGTCTAATTTATACATTTCCCCGCTTTTGACAGTATAAATAACAGGTTTTCCGTGTCGTTTGCCTACATTTTCAGCAGTTTCCAAATTATCTGACAAATGGACATATAATCTTGATTTTGGAAGTAATCCCTCTTTATCTATTGAAGAAACATATTTTAAACCAGTTCCATGATAAAGAATATCTGGTGGAATAATTTCTTGCAACTCAACATCTACAGGAACAGAATGTCCTTGATTTGCACGAATCAAAGTTTTGTCTTCATTAAAAGAATAACGCTGTTTTTCATCTTCTGCAACTATTTCTTCCAATATTTTCATATCAAAATTATATTTTTTATTTATACCTTTTATCAAC
>CADAWZ010000211.1 GCA_902791745.1 uncultured bacterium | reverse complement strand
TTGGAGTTCTAAAAGTGAACGCAATATTTTATTTTTTTGACTCTTGAAACTTAGCTCTGTACTCTGCAGGGCTAAGTCCACCTAATTTTAATTTTATTCGTTTATTATTGTAATAAACAATATATTCATCTAATTCTTCTTTGAACATTTCAATGCTTTCAAATTCTTTTATATGGAAAAATTCAGATTTTAATAACCCAAAGAAATTTTCTATTAGAGCATTGTCAAGACAATTTCCTTTTCTTGACATACTCTGAGTTATTCCTTTGGATTTTAGCATAGCTTGATAAACACTATGCTGATACTGCCAGCCTTGATCAGAATGCAATATTAAATTGTTATTATCTAAAAACATATCAAATGCTTTATTTAACATGTCAGTAACTAATTTTAAATCTGGCTTTTCTGATAATTCATAAGCTATCACTTCAGAGTTAAACATATCTATAATTGCTGATAAATATAATTTATGACCTAAAACTGAAAATTGTGTTACATCTGTTGTCCATTTTTGATTTGGAGCTTCAGCTACAAAATTCCTATTTATTATATTTGAAACTGTTTTTGATTCAGTTCCTTGACAACTACTCTTATAATATTTTGGTTGTCTTATAACAGCTTTTATATCCATTTCTTTCATTAATTTACCAACAGTTTTGCGATTACGAACAACACCTCTTTTAGCAAGTTCAGGAGTTATTCTATCCATTCCATATCTGCCCTGATGTTCATTATATATTTGTTGTATTGCTTCTTTGACTTCTGTATTTTTATCTGATTTTTTTGAAATCAATATATTATAATGGTATGTACTTGAAGGCATATCCAAATACTTTAATAATTTATTTAAAGCAAAATTTTTTGTTAATTCTAATATTATAACAGTTTTTTCTCTATTTTTTATTGTTATTTTATTTGGAACTTTTTTTTTATATACTCATTTTCTTTTTTTAGGTAAGCATTTTCTATTTCAAGCCTTTCAATTTTCTCTTCTATGGTTTCTTCTTTTCTTGTTGTTTTTTTATCTTTTATTTTTTTAGGTTTTCTCATCTTTAATTTTTGATTACCTCTATTCTGCTTAAACAGAGATTCCTTACCTTCTGCTTTATACATTTTCAACCAAGATGATATTGAATTATTACTAACACGGAAATGAATCGCTGTCTGTTTTATTGATGAATGATTTTCAAGCATATATTCTATTGTCCTTACTTTAAAATCACCATCATAATTTTTATTTCTATTTACTGTTAAAAGTCCTTCTTTACCATGTTCTTTATATAATCCAACCCAACGCCTTATTTCAGAAGATGGAACCTTATGTAATGTATTTTACTTAAAGCCTTGTAACCTAATAAATTTTGATTATATTCTTCAACAATTTTTAATTTAAATTCATCTGAATATTTTTGTTTAACCATAGACCCCTCCTTTTTTGAGCGTTCACTTTTGGAACTCCAAAAAAATTGGGAGGGTTCAATTTTAAGAAAATCAATATAAAACTCTACAAAATATCCGCTTTACCAACCTTCACATAATCACCAGGTATCAAATCTTCCAAAACAAACTTCCCTATTCTTATTCTTTTCAAATTCTTAACTTCAAGCCCAAGAGTAGAACACATCTTTCTTATCTGCCTTTTTCTTCCCTCTTTTAAAATGATTCTAAAATGATTCTAAACAAAATTCCAGTCTCATCTATTCTTCTTGATTCGACTGTAGCCTCTCTTGTCATTTTACCATCAAGCAAAATTCCATTAGCCATTTTTGAAAGCAATTTCTTTGCATTTTTCTTACCAGGATATTTTATATTCCACGAAGCAAAAACTTCATATTCTTTCTCGTGATCAAATGATGGATGTGTCAAAATATTTGCAAATTCACCGTCATTTGTAAGCAAAATGAGTCCACAGGAATCAACATCAAGCCTTCCAACAGGAAATACACGAGGCTCTGAAGGAACTAAATCACATACAGTCATTGTTGCATGAGGGTCTGAAACAGTAGAAACATATCCTTCAGGCTTATTTACCATATAATAAACAAATTCTTCAGGGAGATTAATTGGCTTCCCCTCTACTTCGACAAGGTCTGTATCTGATTCTATAAAAAAAGGATTTTCTGTTACAGTTTTTCCATTTACAGATACAAGACCATTTTCGATGAGTTCGTCAGCTTTTCTCCTTGAAGAATATCCACATTCCGCTATATATTTGTTGAGCCTAAATCTCATTGTTGGCTTTCTTCCTCAAATTCAATTTTCCATTCGTCATTTTCTAAAACCATATTGACATATTCATTTTTACCTTTTATAAACAAAACGGCTTTATTGTCTTTTATTTTTACCTTGCTTATTTCAGGATTCATTGGAACACTAAAGAAATCCTGAGATTTTTCTGTTTTCTTCATGACATAGAGGAAAAATTTTTCAGGTGTCATATCCAAAAGTTCATTATATGTTACACCGAGTGATTCAGGTTTCTTTTTTCGCATCTCAGGGGGCATTGCCTCGATGATTTCATGCATTCTCTTATAACCTTCTTCAGCAAATGCTTTTTGCGAATTAGAAGAAAGCATTTTCCAAACAGTTTCCCAATTTTTGTTATTCAATGCTTCATTAAATGCCATAAAAGCATTTTTTGGTGCAGAATCATTTTGACACCCTGCGACAAAAGCAAAAGAAACAGTTTCCCAATTTTTGTTATTCAATGCTTCATTAAATGCCATAAAAGCATTTTTTGGTGCAGAATCATTTTGACACCCTGCGACAAAAGCAAAAGATAAACAAACAAATATAAAACAAAAACTAATTTTTTTAAACATAATATCTCCAAAATTTATCAATCTATAACTCTTATTTTTATTTTTAGAGAGCTATCATTTAATTTTAATGTAATTGTTACCATTCCTTTATTTATTGCGTTTACTATTCCCTTTTGATTTACAGTGGCTATAGAAGGGTTAGAACTTTCAAATGTAATAGGTATATCTGTATCTTCTGTTATAACAGCTCCAAGTTTTGAAGATGTCCCCTTTTTCATATTCAATATAATATAACTTAATTTAACTCGTTGTGCTAGTTAATTAATATTTTAAAATATACCAAAATAGCCTCTATTTAGAAGAGATGTCATTGCGAGGGAGCTGTGCGACCGTGGCAATCTCAACCACTTAATTTAAACTTAGTAATTTATTAAGTAGATCGAGTACAGCATTTTGAATAGAGACGATCGACTTAATTTTTAAGTAAATAATAATTTACAGGCTTAGATTGCCACGGCTAAAGCCTCGCAATGACAAAGTGGCAGTATACAGGCATATATTGGATAGTTTA
>CADAWZ010000210.1 GCA_902791745.1 uncultured bacterium | reverse complement strand
CAAATAACCTTGATATTAATGAATTGAAGCAAAAAGCTAATGATGAAGACCCAGAAGCTATGTATTTGCTTGGAAAATGTTACTATGATGGAGACGGATTAGAACAAGATGATCAAAAGGCTTTTAGGCTTTTCAAAAAAGCATCTGATAAGGGATATTATAAGGCATCTGATCAACTTGGTGAAATGTATGCAAACGGATATGGAGTTCAGCAAGATATTGAAGTTTCAAATTTATATTTTAAAAAGGCTCAAGAGCAAGAAGAAAGACAAAATAAATCAACTGCTCAAAATTATTATACATCTGAGAAACAAGATGACATGGATTATGGTTATGTAGTTTCACGAAAAAGTAAAGTTGCAAACTCATATTATAATAAGGCTTCAGAACAGGAAAATAAGTCAACAGCTCCTAAATACAGCACTTTAACTGATGATCAAGGAAATAATATAGGTACACTTATAAGATTTAATGATTTAAAAAAATCTGCTGAAGATGGTAATTCAAATTCACAATGTTTTCTTGGGAAAATGTATTTAAATGGAAGAGGAGTTGAACAAGATTATCAAGAGGCATTAAAATGGTTCAAAAAATCTGCTGAACAGGGAAATAGAGAAGGACAATCAGCATTAGGTAGTTTATTTTTAGGTGGTATAGGAACAGAAGTAAATTATCAAGAAGCATTTAAGTGGTTTAGTAAATCTGCTGAACAGAATTATCCATATGCCCAATATGCCCTTGGAGGAATGTATTATTATGGCTTAGGAGTACCACAAGATTACCAAAAAGCATTCCAATATCTTAAAAAATCTTCTGATAATGGCAGTTATAATGCTTCTATTATGATTGGAGATATGTATAAAGATGGTGTAGGTTTAGAAAAAAATATAACAATAGCTCAAAATTATTATAAAAAGGCAAGAGAACAGGAACAATATCAAAAGAATGAAAACGAAAAAATATTTATTAAAGATAGTAAAAAATCAAATGGTACAATAAAACAAAATACAAATTCACAGGTAAATAGTAATATTTCTCTTGAACAATTTATAACAAAAATCAAAAATTCTGCAGAACAGGGTGATTCAGAAGCCCAATTTATGCTTGGAGTAATGTATTACAATGGAGATGGAGTTAAACAAGATTTTAAAGAAGCTTTCAAATGGTTTAAAAAATCTGCCTTACAAAATAATAAATACGCAGAATGTAATTTAGGGGCAATGTATGCCTTGGGACAAGGTGTAAAAATAGATGCAACAAATGCCATAAAATGGCTCAATAAATCTGGCGAAGATGGATATACTCCTGCATATTATAATCTTGGAAAAATATATTTAGCTAAAGATATTAAAAAATCAATATATTATTTTAAAAAAATAGAATCTCCTGAATCATTTTATGATATAGCAAATATATATTATATGGGAGGGGAAATACCCAAAGATTATAAATCCGCAATATATTGGTATTGGACAAATTTATAAAGAAGGAGGATTTGGAATTCAAAAAGATTATGAAAAGTATATAGAATGGGATAATAAATACAATAATAGAGATAGAGATGAAGAATCACAACCACCTACAAATTATATTACTATGATTGGATATAAGGGACTTAGTAAAAATAAACTAAACCAATTTCTAAATACTTTAAATATATCAGCAAACAATGGAGATTCTGAAGCACAATATTGGCTTGCAAATATATATTCAAAAGAAGAACTTTTAGAAAAAGACTACAGAAAAGCACTGGATTTATATACAAAATCTGCTGAAAATGACAATGAAAAAGCACAAACAATTCTTGGGAAAATATATGGTGAGGGGTATATATATAATAACTTATATGACAATAATGTTAATATAAATAAATATGTAACAAAAAATTATACACAATCTCTCTATTGGTATAAAAAAGCTGCTGAAAATGGGAATGCTGAAGCTCAACTTCATATGGGATTAAGTGAATTTTATACAGACAAAAAAGAAAATAAAAAGGCATTTGAATGGTTTCTAAAATCAGCAAAACAAGAAAATGCTTTTGCACAAAAATGGCTTGGTATGATGTATGAAGATGGAAACGGTTGTCAAAGAGATTTAAATAAAGCCTTATATTGGTATAAAAAAGCTTATGAAAATGGTCATCCAGAAGTTAAAAAAGATTATGAGAGACTGAAAAAGAAAGTTGGCAATAGCTCCTCAACACAGACTGTAAATTATACAAACCAACGATCAACAGACTACTAAACTTACATAAAAAAGTTTGTTGTGAAAAAACTCTAAATAAACAACTTTTGTTTGGTGCAATGCAGGCAATTTGAACTCTCCCACTTTTATCGGACTAATAATGCAAATAGATGATTTGGGTGTGTTGGTAAATTCAAGGGAACCAAAGAAATATTATTATACGAGGAGGTGTTATGAACAAGAAAAATTTTGTTCTTTTGATTATTTGTTTTTTCTTTTTTTCTCTAATTACTTCTGCTTTTGGCATGGAAAATACATTAAAAAATGCAAAAGTTGGTGATTATGTAAAAATTGGGTGTTATCCACAGAGTATAGATGGTACAGTTCAGCCTATTGAATGGCAAGTATTGTCAATAGAAGAAAAAAAAATACTTGTGATCTCAAAATATGGTCTTGCATCAATGGATTTTGATTTATCTTCAAATGATTGGAAAAATAGTGCAATTCGCCATTGGTTGAACAATGGGTTTTATAATAAAGTTTTTACTGAACAAGAAAAGAAATATATAAATTCTTTTAATGGTGATAATGTATTTTTATTAAGTAAGGAAGAGGCAGAGAAATATTTTGCTAATAATGATGCGAGAAAATGTAAAGTCACTTATTTTGCAAAGGCGAATGGTGCTTATGTAGCTGATAGTGGTAATAGTCCTTGGTGGCTTCGCTCTCCTTATGGTAATAATTGTGTTTGTCG
>CADAWZ010000209.1 GCA_902791745.1 uncultured bacterium | reverse complement strand
TTTTAAAGACAGATTGATAGTAGTAATTGAATTTAAATTTGCTTTAACTTCAAGACGGGTATCTTATCAGCGAAAAAAAGGCAAAGAGCAGATAGCATCAAGAGATTATGCTTCTACCTACAAGTCAACGAAGAAAATAATAACAGCCGTATTTGTTGCAAATGACGAAAAAAGGCAGATAACTTTATAAAACCTGTTCTTTTGAACTCATAAAAACAAAATAAAAACAGCGTGGAGAAAATTTTCCTCACGCTGTTTTATTTATCAAGTTAAGTTATTTATTAGTTCATATTATCTATTTCGCCAACAACTCCGTCAACTGTTACTGTGCCATTGTTAGTACAACCTGTTGTATCACCCATAATATTTTTAGCAGTACTAATTCTATAATTTTCTGAATTTTGGTTTATAACAATATTTCCATTATTTACACAATTAGAATAAGAAGAGGCACTAAAAATACTTGTCTGTATGAAGCCAGTAATACCATCTTCTAATGTGTTGTTTGTTATAGTAATATGTCCGTCATTTGTGCAGTCATTCATTGTTCCAGCCTGAAGTATACAAGTAATTATTTGTAATAAATTAGTGTTACTGTCAATATTGATATGTCCAGTATTTTTAAATTTACCACTATAAGTATTATTAATTATTTGTATAATAGCTTTATTAAAAGTATTGTTTGTTATATTGATATTTCCTTCATTTTCGTTATCAGATTCTGTACATTCCATTATAGGGATAAATATATTATAAATTAAAATCTGTGTTGCATTTGCCTTGGATACAGTAATAATAATCTGAAGTAGTTTGTATACTGCTTAGTGATATTGTGGCTCTGTTTTCGCATTGTTCTATAGTTGAATTACTTGAAAATCCTGTTATTGCTCCTAACATTATTTGGATAGTACTGATTTCTTGAGATTCTGTTATGCCTTCGCTTGGATCATCAATAAAAAATATTGAATTTTCTCCTATTGTCAATTTTTGAATTGTTGCATTATATATTATAGGAAATAATCCTATAATATATTTTTGAGGATTTGCAATTACTATTCCATCTATTATGTTATCATTTCCGTCATAATTACCTTGGAATGCTGAGGATAATAGTAACTGTTCAGTGTCACTATTATTTATTGCTTCCACCATATCACTTAGACTTACACCACCGATGGGGTCAATTCCTTTTCCTTCATTGTAGAAAGGTGCCTTTTCATTTATTACCTCAATAGTTGTATCAGTGCTTTTTGTGTTTTCTTCAGTTTTGTTTATTTTTAATCCTGTCAAATGGCTAAAATCGATGTTTTCAGTCTGTTTGAAGCTATCAGTAAAATATAGATATTTTCCTTCATCATCTTTTTTGTTTATGTTAACAAAATGACGAGGTGCAGAAATTATAAAAGGATCATCTTTTGTACCTGTACCTCCTCCAAAACCTTGTTCATTGTCTTTGCTATTTTCAAAGTCAACATTAACTATGCCATTTGTAGCTTCTACTCCATCATAACTGGAGAAATAGTCAAGAAGATTTTCTTCGCTGTCATAAGTGAGAACAGCTTTTATTTTTAGATTTTCTGCAGTGCCATTAACAGATACAGTAAATTTAGTTTTGTCATCAGCATTAGGTGTTGCTTTTAAAATTTCTTGATCATCAGCACTTGATTTTGCTGTACTGTCAACAGAATAGTATATGTCTGCAAAAGCGATTTTGTCAGCTTGTAGCGAATCAGTCAATGTCAAAGTAAATTCTGTAGTTGCAACTTGTTCTTCTTCTTGTTGTTGGTTATTTTCTTGTTGTTGGTTATTTTCTTGTTGTTGATTGTTAGCTTGGTTATTTATTGGAAAATATGGGTATGTAGGTGGTGTTGCTTTGCTTCCACCACAAGCTGAAGTAAATAGTGCAGTAATGATCAAACATATACACATTACTGCAAATTTTGTAAAGTGTTTCATAATTTTTGTCCTTTCTAAAGATCATGTTTGCCCTTTCTGTTTTCATGAAAACAGAAAGGTCAATTTTCAATAAATACATATGTATTTATTGAAAATTGACCTTAAAATTTAAAATTGAATCTATAATAAAATATTAGATAAATTATTAGATATTAGATAAATTATTAGAAATTCCTTTATGAACTCTTTCTATTGCTATTTGCCTTTTTTTTGAAATTGTGTTATAATAAATTAGTTTGTTGAGCTAGTTAATTCAAAAGAAATAGGAACAAATTAGCTCCTTTTCTAAAGAAAAGGATGATAAAAAATAAAAAGTTGCTGTAAACTATCCAAGATATACCTGTATACTGCCACTTTGTCATTGCGAGGAAGCTAAACAGAGGTTTTCTTGGATAGATTTTAAGAGTTTCCCAAAGAAAAGGAGAAAAAAATGCAAAAGTTACCAATAGGTATTCAACATTTTGAAAATATTCGTTTAAATAATTATCTTTA
>CADAWZ010000208.1 GCA_902791745.1 uncultured bacterium | reverse complement strand
GTAATTGTAAATCTCTTACAAGTGTTACAGTTCCTAATGGAGTAATAGAAATAGGCGATAAAGCGTTTGCAGGTTGTGTAACTCTGCCAAATATTCTAATTCCAAAGACAGTTGCAAAGATAGGGAGTAGGGCATTTGCAAATTGCAAAATCCTTGAAATAATGATAATTCCTAATTCAGTTAAGGATATTGGAGAAGAAGCCTTTGGCGGTTGTAAACAATTACAGCAGTTTACTCTTCCAACAAGATTTACTATATTTAAAGATGACATAGATAAACAGATAGATTTGACCTCAAAGGCAAATAGTGTTTTTAAAAATGCCAAAGTTGGGGATTATATAAAATTTGGCAATTATCCTCAGACATCAAGTGGCGGAGTTCAACCTATAGAATGGCAGGTACTGTCAAAAGAAAATAATAAAATGCTTGTAATATCTCGTTATGGTCTTGATGTAAAGCGTTTTGATAGTAGTTCAAATAATTGGGCAAATAGTGAAATTCGCAAGTGGTTGAATGGTGATTTTTATAATAAAGCATTTAATGAAAACGAGAAGAAATATATAAAATCTTCTAATCTTTCAGATGTAGGTACAAGTGATAATGTATTTTTTTTGAGTGAACAAGAGGCAGAGAAGTATTTTGCTAATGATGAATCGAGGAAATGTAAAGCAACTGAATATGCCGTGAAAAATGGTGCTTGGGTAGCTGATAGTTCTTATGGGGATAATGCAGGTTATAGTGTTTGGTGGCTTCGTTCTCCTGATCCTAATTTTAGTAATGTTGTCTATATTGTTGACTATGGTGGCCGTCTCGGCAGTTACAACTATGTCTACTATGTTATTAGTCTCGCTCGGCCGGCTTTATCTCTCAATCTTTAATCAGTGCCGTTAGGCACTTAATCTTAAATAATTATAATTTAGTAGAAAATAATTATTTTTAGGCAGTAATTAGCCATTGTGTCATTGCGAGGGTCAGAAAATAGTTAAGAACTCTAATGAGTTTTTAATACCTTACCCAACAAGGGGGAGCTGTTGCAATTTAAGCCTGTAAATTATTATTTACTTAAAAATTAAGTCGATCGTATCTATTTAGAATGTTGTACTAAATATATTATAGAGAATAGGTAATAGAATAGGAAAAGAAAAATAAATGAAAATTTCTGAGGCGATTAAAGAGATAATAAAATTAAAAGGTCTTGCGATTTTTAATGATTATAAGAGATTTAGAGGATTTTTGGCAGATTTTTCAACAGATACACACAAAAGAGAGTTTGATGTTTTTAAAAATGCTGTTGATGAAAATATGTTAAAAATGTGCATAGATGACAGTTTTGAAGAACGCCGTAAAATTTCTAAATTACGGTATGCTCTTGAAACTAAAGGTATTTCTGAAGATTGGATAAATTTTATAATTGAATCTTTTGCTTTGCCTTTGGGTTGGAATTATACACCAAGACCAACAACTCAACAACAGCCACAAACTCAACAGGTACAAAAACAAAATACTTCTTCAAGTCAAAATGAATGGACTTGTTCTTGTGGCACTGTAAATACAACTAATTTTTGTGGTAATTGTGGATCAGCTAAGCCAGTTCCAAAATCTGTGGATTGGACTTGTGTTTGTGGTACAGTAAATACAACAACTTGTGGAAAACAAAAAGGACAGCAACAGACACAACAACCAGTGCAACAAAAGCAAGTACAAAAGCCTCAACAAATACCAAAAGTTCAAACACAAGTTATACCTCAAAAACAACAAGTAGAACAAAAACAGCAAATAAAGCCAGTACAGCAATCTGTATCTTTTAAAAATGCCAAAGTTGGTGATTATGTGAAATTTGGCAATTATCCCCAGACATCAAGTGGCGGAGTTCAACCTATAGAATGGCAGGTATTGTCAAAAGAAAATAATAAAATGCTTGTAATATCTCGTTATGGTCTTGATGTAAAGCGTTTTGATAGTAGTTCAAATAATTGGTCAAATAGTGAAATTCGCAAGTGGTTGAATGGTGATTTTTATAATAAAGTCTTTACAGATCAAGAGAAGAAATTTATAAATCTTTCTAATCTTTCAGATGTAGATACAAGTGATAATGTATTTTTTTTGAGTGAACAAGAGGCAGAGAAGTATTTTGCTAATGATGAATCGAGGAAATGTAAAGCCACTGAATATGCCGTGAAAAATGGTGCTTGGGTAGCTGATAGTTCTTATGGGGATAATGCAGGTTATAGTGTTTGGTGGCTTCGTTCTCCTAATCCTAATTATAGTGATAGTGTCTTTTATGTTAGCTATGGTGGCTCTCTCGGCAGTTACTACTATGTCTTCTATGTTATTTCTCTCGCTCGGCCGGCTTTATCTATCAATCTTTAATCAGTGCCGTTAGGCACTTAATCTTGCACCGTTAGGTGCCAATCTTAAATAATTATAGTTTAGTGTAAAAATAATTGGTTTTAGGCAGTAATTAGCCATTTTGTCATTGCGAGGCTAAGCCGTGGCAATCTCAACCGCTTTATTTAAATTTAGTAGTTTATTAAACAGATCGACTACAGCATTTTAAATAGAAGCAATAAACTTAATTATTTTGTTATCTCGTCTTTTTGGTCGAGTCAATTTTTTTGAAAAAAAAGGAAAAATTGCTTCTTCTACCTAAGGGAAAAAAAATAGGAGAATAAAAATTATGCAAAAATTACCAATCGGTATTCAAAGTTTTGAAAAAATTCGTGAAGAAAATTATCTTTATATTGACAAGACAAAACAAATATTGCAACTTATACAAAATGGCTATTGTTATTTTCTTTCTCGTCCTCGTCGTTTTGGAAAATCACT
>CADAWZ010000207.1 GCA_902791745.1 uncultured bacterium | reverse complement strand
ATTTACAGGCTTAGATTGCCACGGCTACGCCTCGCAATGACAAAGTGGCAGTATACAGGCATATATTGGATAGTTTATAGCAACTTTTTATTTACTTATGGAGAAAAAACTTGAATTGATAAAAAAACAATATGCCTACTACCGAGACGAATTATTGAGATTTGAAAGAAAATAGAAATTTAAAAGGAGAAGAAATAGATGGAACAATCAATATTTAGCTTTAGTATTGATAAAGATTTGAAAAAACAATTTGATTCATTATGTGAAGATTTTGGAATGACACCAACAACAGCATTTAATATATTTGTTAAAGCTGTAATTAGAGAAAGAAAAATACCTTTTGAGATAGTTGCTTCACAAGAAAATATAACAAGAGATGGAACAATGAAAGTTTTTGAGGCTTTAAGGGAAGAAGCAAAAAATAATGGCTTGCAAAATATGACATTAGAAGATATAAATGGAGAAATTGCACTTTCAAGAAGTGAAAGGGAAGAGTCTTTATGATTTGTTATGCTGTTATTGATACAAATGTCCTTGTTTCCTCACTTTTAGCAAAAAGTGCAGATGTAGCAACTGTACAAATTATGGAAAAAGTAATAGTTGGAAAAATAGTTCCTCCTAAGAAACCTTTTATTGTAACTCCAAGAGAATTGATTAATATTTTGCAAGAATCGATACCCAAAAAAGAGTAGTTGATATTTTGGACAAATTTGACGCATACATAAATGATTTACAAGAAGGCTTACCTGCTGAAATCGAAAAACGACAAAAACAATATGCCTACTACAGAGACGAATTATTGAGATTTGAAAGAAAATAGAAAGGAAAATAAAGGAGCAAATTCGCTTCTAAAAATTTATTTTTAGGAGGTAAAATAAGTGCAAAAATTACCTATTGGTATTCAAAATTTTGAGATGATTCGTAAAGAAAATTATCTTTATGTAGATAAGACAAAACAAATATTACAGATGATAGAAAATGGCAAAAATTATTTTCTTTCTCGTCCTCGTCGTTTTGGAAAATCTCTCACTTTATCAACAATAGAGGCAATGTTTCAAGGTAAGTTTGAATTATTCAAAGGTCTTTATGCTGAAGAATGGGTAAAAGAACAAGCTAAAAATCCTGCAGGTGTCATAAGGCTTGATATGAGTGCCTTAGGAAATTATGAAGATAAAAAGGAATTAAATAAGTCAATTATAAATTATTTTGTTCGTTATTACATAAAAAAGTATAAACTTGATATAGTTGTTCAAGATAGTTCAAGTGATGTCTTCCTTGATGTAATCAATGAATTATATGAGAAATTTGGTTCTGTTGTTGTTTTAATAGATGAATATGACAAACCAATGACAGATAATATAGACAATTTAGAAAAAGCAAATGAAATGCGAGAAATTCTTCGTAAATTTTATAATGTTTTAAAAGGTTGTTATGAAGTAAAATTTATTATGTTTACAGGAGTATCAAAATTTAGTAAAGCAGGTGTATTTTCTGGGTTAAATAATTTAAAAGATATTTCGATGTCTGAGAAATACAGTGATATAGTAGGTTATACACAAAAGGAACTTGAAGATAATTTTGGAGATTGGCTTGAAAAAAATTCAAAAGAAATGTCTTTGAGTCGAAAAGAATATTATGATGGATTTTCATTTGATGGTAAAGTAAGAGTATATAATCCATTTTCAGTATTAAATTTCTTTGATGAAGGTAAATTTAGAAATTATTGGTATGTCTCTGGTTTGCCTTCATTTCTTGTCAAATATTTTAAAAAACACGGAATAACAAATCCCGATAAATTTAGGCATATAGAAGTAGAATCAAATTTTGTTGATGAACATGAAATAGAAAGTTCAACCTGTGAGAGTTTTTTATATCAGGCTGGTTATCTGACAATAGAAAAATGGGAATCTAAAGATGACAAGGAAATTTTAACTCTTGATTATCCAAATTTAGAAGTTCTTGGCTCTATAAGTAGTTTATATTTAAAAGATATTTATCATATAGAAAATTATTTGCCATTGGGAAATGCTCTTTGGATGGCAATAAAAACTTTAAAAGATGGCAATGTTGAAGAAATAGTTGACATCTTTAATAATGTTTTAGAAAAAATGCCATATATCGATTTTCCAAAGAAATTGAAAGAAGATAATTTTATATTTTCTAATAGAATGAGTGGTGAAGCCTACTATCGTTCTTTATTTGTTATGTTGCTTCGTGGTGGTGCAGGTGTAACTACATTTCAAGAATCATACAGCAAAGATGGTCGTGCGGATTTGGTAATTCCTTTTGATGAGAAGATAATTATAATTGAGTTTAAATTTGCAAATAATTCAAAAGAAGTAGATAAAAAGAGGGCAGAAGGTCAAGAGCAAGTCAAACAATATTCAGAAAGTTATAAAAATGAAGGAAAAAAGATAATATCAGTCGTTTTAGTTGCTGACAATGAAAAAAGGCAAGTTGTAGTGTAAGTTGCTGGATTGTAAATTATTATTTACTTAAAAATTGAGTCGATCGGCTCTGTTTAGAATGCTGTACTTGATCTATTTCATAAATTACTAAATTTAAATTAAGCGGTT
>CADAWZ010000206.1 GCA_902791745.1 uncultured bacterium | reverse complement strand
TTGGATCTATGTCAAGTTTTTGGACACAAAAGCGTGTAATTTTTACGCTGACATTTCTTCTATTTCATAGGGTGTTTGATATCCTATCGCTGAATGTATCCTTTTTCTGTTATACCATCCTTCTATAAATTCAAATAATGCCATTTTTGCTTCCTCAAATGTTTCATACTCTTTTAAATTTACTTCTTCTTTCTTTAATATGGCATTGAAGCTTTCCATACATGCATTGTCATAAGGATAGCCCTTTTTACTATATGAATGCCTTAATCCTAGCTCTTTCAAATACTTTTCAACTTTGTTTGATGTATATTGACTACCTAAATCACTATGAAATATCGCTTGCTCTTTAAACTTTCCTTTCATTTGTGCGTTTTTTATCGCTTCTATTACTAAATCTGCATCTATTGTTTTTCCATAGCTATATCCTATTATTGCTCTACTACACAAATCTTCAACTGTTGCTAAATATGTCCATCCATAATTTTTTACATAAATATATGTTATATCTGAGACCATTTTTTCCCTTAATTCATTTGCTTGAAATTCTTGATTTAACAGATTTTCCTTACCTTCACTATTAACTTTATTACTGCTACTTGCTGGTCTATATTTTTTTACAATACAAGATTTTATTTTTAAAAATCTCATTCTTTTTCCAATTCTTTTTACGCTAACATGTTTTCCCTCTTTTTCAAGCATTTGCTGAATTTTTGGTGAACCATATCTTTTTTTACTTTCTTTGTAAATTCTTAATATATCAACATCCAATTTTCTATTATCTTCTTTATATACATTTGTCCTGTGATTTTTATGATAATAATACTCTGAACGGCTTATTTTCAATGCTTTGCATAATCTTTTGATATCATAAGTTCCTTTGTTTTCCTCAATAAACTTGAATTTATCTTCTATTTCTGCGTGAATATGGCCATGGCTTTTTTTAATATTTCATTTTCTATCTTTAAATCGTTTATTTCTTTTTTTAATTTTTTGATTTCTTTATTATTTGTTATTTCACCTTCTGGTGTTTGAATCTTTCCATATTGTCCAACCCATTTATATAATGTTGCACTTCCTATGCCATATTCACGTACAATGTTTGCTGCTGTTGTTCGTCATAACTCTTATTTTTTGCCATTTTGAACACTCCTTTCCAATCGTATAAAACTATTATAACATCTCTACGCTTTCGTGTCCAAAATCTATCTTAACACCAGCCAAATGTTTTGTTTTAGTCTAAGATAGACTGAATATTTAATTTCTTTTCCTTCAATTTTATAAGGAATTATTAAAGTTTGAAATGCTTGTCTCATTTGATCCTCCTTTTTAGTCTTTCATTAAGTTCCCAAAGTGCTGATTTATTGCTATCCCAATGTAACATTTTCATTGCCTTGTCATAATTACACCATATATATTTTTTATGCTCATCACTAATATGTATTTTGTTATCTCCAACATTTACTCCAAACGAATACTCTTTTATTATATATACATTTTTTCCCCCAGAAAATTTAATTCATTCTTTTTACCTTTTACTTGACAATTGCTTGGCAAATATTGGTTTTAATTTTCCATTTATATATTTCTTACTTTTTTATTTTCTTTAAAAGAGTAAAAAAAATCCTATTTATATCATCTAAGATAATATAAATAGGGTTAATTTCTAATATTATATATACATAATAATTGTTGTAAAAACAGTCATTACAGCAAATACAATTCCAATAATAATTGTTCTTTTTTGAATTCTACCTACTTTAGTTCTGCTTCTATTCTTTTCAAAATACTTATTTGGTTTAACATCATCATAGGTATCTTCAATTGAATTTTCACTATCTTTTGCTTGAAAGGTAGTAATTAAAATCATAGCGACACAAATTATCATATATATAATTACAACTATATTCTTAAAAACTTCCATTTTATTTCCTCTCTTTTTTCTAAAAAACTTTTTATAGTGTATCACATACTTGTCAAAAAATCAAGTATATATGTTTAATATATTATTTTACGTTTCTTTTTACGCATGTGATGCACTTTTCATTGTTGATATCATACATACAATTCAAACTTGAAAGTCCAAGTTCCTTATGCGTGTATCTTGCAAGCTTATTAAGAGAATCATCACTAAGAATAGTTTTGATTTTATCCGCTTCAATTTCAGCATTTTCTTTACTTACACCAAGTAGTTCAGTTAGAAACAATTTTACAATATCATTTGCTTCAATAATTTTCAAAGCCTCTTTTCTACCACTTTCTGTAAGTTCAATTTCTCCATAAGGTTTATATGAAAGCAATCCTTCTGTGTTCAAAGTTTTAATTGCGCTATTAACACTTGCCTTTGATTTGTTCATTTTGTTTGCTATTTCAGTAACCTTGATTTCATTAGTAGTATTTTTAAGAATATATATTGTTTTTAAATATTCTTCCTGACTATTAGTAAGTTTCATCATTACTCGCTTTCTTTATTTGCTATTCAATTTATTCAAAGCATTTATTTTTATTTGCAATTTTGCTATTTGGACTTTTGGCAAAATATTATTTTTTAATTCAATCTTTCTAAAAAAATTATTCCTTATTTGTCATTTTTTCTTTGTCTAATAATTCTTGCCAACGTTTATCAACTTCTTTTTGGAATTCCTCAATCATCCATTCATTGCCTGGTTTGAACATATGTCTGAAACGTTTTTGTGGCTTTAAGAATTCTTCAATTGGTAATTTGTTTGCTGGCTTATAATTTATATGGTAAACACCATTTTCAACTTCATATAATGGCCAATAGCATGTTTCTACTGCCAATTTATTTATTTGCATTAATTCTGCTGTATCATATCCCCATCCTCTTGGGCATGGTGCTAAGCAATTTAAGAATGTTGCGCCTTCTGTGTTCAA
>CADAWZ010000205.1 GCA_902791745.1 uncultured bacterium | reverse complement strand
TCATTTTTTTGTTTTAGATTACAAAAAAAATGGACTGCATAAAACACAGCCCATTTTTTATCTCGTTTTTACAGTGTTACTCCGTTTACTTTTTTAGCCCCCCAAGTTGCTCCTGCTGCCTTCATTTTTTCCGAATCAAATATGATATTTATGATATTATCATTGGAATAATCAAAGGTTTGATCTCCAATAGAAGTAACACTATTTGGAATAGTAATATCACTTATTTTACAATTAAAAAAGGCCATTTTTTCAATAGTTGTAAGACTTTCAGGAAGAGCAATTGTTGTTAAAGGACAGCTATCAAAAGCATTGTCTCCAATGCTTGTAACACTGATTGGGATAGTAATGCCTGTCAAGTTTTTCTTTTTGAAGGCTTCTAAAGGAATTTCTGTAACTCCATTTGGAATGTCAATTGCTATCTCTTCTTCGCCTAATTTTTTTCTTGCATATATAAAAGTTACATTCTCTACCGTGGAATAATCCTGTGTCGGAAACTCTATAGTTCTACCTGTTTGAGTTGTGAGGTGTGATAATGCAGACTGATCGTTACTAGTAGAATCATAAAAAGCACTTGGAAATATACATAAAACAGTGTCAGGTATGATAACGCTGTTTAATAGTTTGCAATCCTGAAAAGCACCGTTTCCAATAGTTGTAAGAGCATTTCCCAAGTTTATACTTTCTAATTTTTTACAATTCAGAAAAGCTTTTGTTCCAATAGTTTTAATAGTGTTTTTAGGTATTGTAACACTTTCTAAATTTACGCAACCTTCGAAAGCGTATTCAGGAATTTTTGTAACACCATTTCCAATTTTTACAGTTTTTAATGCATCACAATTTTTGAAAATTTCTTTTCCAATGGATGTAACACTATTCGGTATGGTAATGCTTTCTAATGACTTACAAGCATAAAAAGTTAGCGATCCAATAGATGTAACGCTGTCTGGTATGGTAATAGTTTTTGGTATTGAATTAGCCCCTAATGATTTACACCCATAAAAAGCGGCATTTTCTATAATAGTTACACTTTCTGGGATAATAATTTTTGTTAGGCTTGCAGCGTTTTTAAAAGCATATTCAGGAATTCTTGTTACTTTATTTGGAATTTCAATTGTATTTTCGATAATTTCTTCGCTGGCTTTTTTTGCGTATATAAAAGTTACATTGCCTACCGTAGAATAATCTTTTGTTGTTGGAAAGCTTATTGTTCCTCCGGAGGTAGTGGTTAATTTTGTTAACTGGCAATCTATAAAGGCCATAGGGAATACGCATAAAACAGTTTCATCAGATATGGTAACAGTATTTAAGTTATTGCAATTTCGAAAAGTGTACCCCGGGATATATGTGAGATTACTGGATAGGGTAACATTTTCTAATAACTCGCAAGCGTCAAAAAGATGACTTCCAATAGTGGTAACACTGTTAGGTATAGTAATACCTGTCAACTTTGAACAATTTTTAAAAGCATATTGTCCAATAGTAGTAACACTGTTAGATAAAGTAATACTTTCTAATGAATTGCAATTATAAAAGACATATTGTCCAATAGTGGTAACACTGTTAGGTAAAGTAATACTTGTTAATGAAGAACAATTATAAAAAGTATGTTCTCCAATAGTTGTAACCCCATAAGGAATATTAATGCTTGTTAATTCTTTGCAATCGTTGAAAGCATTTGAACCGATATACGTAACATTGTCAGGTATATTAACTGTTGTAGGTATATTAACTGTTGTTAATGCACTACATTTTCCAAAAGCATGTTCTCTAATAGCTGTAACACTTTCAGGTATAGTAATTTTTGTTAATTCAGTACAATTATTAAAAACATAATATCCAATAGATGTTATTTGGTATTTTTGACCATTGTATTTGAAAATAGCAGGAATATTTGCTTCAGTAAGTTCTGTTTTATTAGCAGAACCTTTTGCAATATATCCAAGTTCATGAAGTTGGTCGAGTACATCGTTATTTAATGTAACTTTTTCTGTATCGTCTGTAACATTTACTGTTAAAAATCCGCTGTTTGCACCTGTAAGAGAAACCGCAATTTTAGCAGTGCCTTCTACAATTCCCGCAGTAACTTTTCCTTTTTCTGCTGTTGAGTAACTTCTGATGGGGTAACTTCAAGAGTTGGCAAATTTGGATCGATTACATTTACAGTAAATGTTTTATCTTCTATTGCATTTTCAGCATGTACAATAACAGTTGTAAATCCTGCAGAAAGTCCAGTTATAAGTCCCTGTTCAACGCTGGCGATTGCTTCTTCATCAACAGTATAAGTAGCCGTTTGTGTTATGTCTTCGCCATTTAGTGTAACAGTAATATTGTCTGTTTCACCAACATTTATTGTAAATTCTGTTTGTGAAATTTCAAGTGGATATTTTTCAGGTGATGGAGTTGGGGTTGGAGTAGGATTTGGTGTGGGAATAAATGGATAGTTTGGTGGTGTGGATTTACCACCGCCACCACAGGCAGTAGTAAATATGCCAATAACTAAAATACATAAAAAGAGAAGTAAAATTTTTTTGTTTTTCATTTAATTCTCCTGAATTTTTGAGTGTGTGACATTTTTTTTATTTACAGAAATTTCTGCACATACTCTAATTTTTTTTTCTTATTACATTATATAAATATAACACAATATTTTTTTATAGTCAAATTGTTTATATTTTGTTTCTTTATTTTTCATTGTCATTTTTTTGTTTTAGATTACAAAAAAAATGGACTGCATAAAACACAGCCCATTTTTTATCTCGTTTTTACAGTGTTACTCCGTTTACTTTTTTAGCC
>CADAWZ010000204.1 GCA_902791745.1 uncultured bacterium | reverse complement strand
AATATCTGTTGGCACTGAACTTTTACTTGGTGAAACAATAAATTCAGATGCTGCAATCATATCAAAAGAACTTGCAGACCTTGGAATAGATGTATTTCATCACAGTGCTGTAGGCGACAACAGAGAAAGAATAAAAGAAATTTTTCAAACAGCACTAAATAGAAGTGATATAATAATATTTACAGGTGGATTAGGCCCGACTTATGACGATATAACAAAATCAACAATAGCTGAACAACTTAATTTAAAACTTGAAAAAAAAGAAGAAATAATCGAAGATATAAAAAAGTATTTCAAAAACAAAGCAAAAGATATGCCTCCAAATAATGAACTTCAAGCATTGATACCTGAAGGAGCAACAGTATTAAAAAATGACTGGGGAACTGCTCCTGGTGTGATGATAGAGCATGAAAACAAAAAAATATTTATGCTTCCAGGTCCTCCATTTGAATGTAAAAATATGATGATAGAAAGAATTGTTCCGATTCTATCTAAAATTTCAGAAAAAGCTATGTAAAAGACGGTGAAATCCTTGTAAGAGTTACAGCTTCTGCAAAAACTAAAGATAAAGCATTTAAATTGACAGAGCCAACAGTAAAAGAAATAGAAAAAATTTTGGGAAATTCAATATATGCAGTAGATATAGACTCACCAGAAGAAGTTCTTGTAAATCTTTTAAAAGAAAAAAATATGACAATATCTTGTGCTGAAAGTTGCACAGGTGGAGGTATTGCACATAAAATAACAGCAGTTGCAGGAGCCTCAAATGTTTTTCCAGGTGGAATAGTTTCTTATTCAGAGGAGATAAAAGAAAATATATTAGGAGTTGATCCAAAAATAATATCTTCATTCGGTGTTGTTTCAAAAGAAACAGCTGAGGCAATGGCTAAAAAATGTTGTGAACTTTTTAAAACAGATTTGGCAATAGGTGTAACAGGATATGCTGGTCCAAGTTTTGGAGAAGGCGATTCAGCAGGTCATGTGTTCATATCTGTTTTTTATAATGGAAAAAATACAACAGGTGAATTTAACTTTTTAGGGACAAGAGAAAGAGTTAGAAACAAAGCAATAAAACAGGCTCTAAAAATGGCAATAGAGCAAATAAAGTAAAATGGATGTTATTATATATATACACGGAAAAAATGGTAAATCTTCTGAAGCAGAAGAATATAAAAAGCTATTTCCATCTCTTGATGTTGTTGGATTAGATTATAAAACATTTACTCCTTGGGAAACAAGAATTGAGATAAAAGAAGCTGTCAATAACTTAAAAATTATATACAAGAATGTAATTTTAATTGCTAATAGTATTGGAGCCTTTTTTTCAATGTGTGCAGATATTGAAGAAGAAATTACTCATGCATATTTTATTTCACCTATCGTGAATATGGAGAAATTGATTAGTAACATGATGTCTTGGGCAAATGTAACTGAATCAGAATTGAAACAAAAAGGAAAAATTAAAACAGATTTTGGTGAAGAATTATCTTGGGATTATCTTTGTTATGTTCGTGATAATCCAATAAAATGGAGCGTACCTACTGATATTATTTATGGAAGTAATGATAATCTAACTTCTATTGATACAATAAATTATTTTGTGAATGCACATAATGCAAGTCTAACCATTATGCAAGATGGCGAACACTGGTTTCACACAGAAAAACAAGTTAAATTTTTGAATAATTGGATAAAAGAAAAATTAAATAGAATCTGTTTTTAAACACAACAAAAAGGGCATTGTGGCGATATTACTACAATGCCCTTTTGTTATATAAACACTTTAGCTAAATAAAAGAAAATATGACTCTCCAACAAGTATAAATGCAAAAATAATACAGGTAATCTGCCATTTTAAATCAAGTTGTGGCTTCTGTAAAACAAATAGCATAAATATCAATGAAATTAACTGCAAAACTATCATATAGCACATCTTGACATTTAGTCCAAAAAATGGAAGATATTCTGGAAAAAACCAAGCACATAACAGAATAAATGGAAAGAAGAACAAAGAAGCTAAAGCAAGAAAAGTTATAAAACCATTTCCTTCATGCTCTTCTTGATTATCTTCTTCAATTTTATGTTTTTCTATTTTATTATCGTTATCTTCTTTTTCTATTATAGTCATATTATTTTTTATCTTTTTCTTCTTTATTTTTATCTTTACTTTTTTCGACTAAATGCTCACTATTTTCTTTAGTGTCAACAATATTTTTATAATAAAGAAAAATTTTCTCATAATCTTTATTTTCATCATATTCTTCTTGTATTCCAAATTCAACACCAATTAGAATATAATAAACACGATTAATGCCTTCATT
>CADAWZ010000203.1 GCA_902791745.1 uncultured bacterium | reverse complement strand
TTTTAACAATGCCAAAAAATCTTCACTTAAATTTTCTTTGTTTTCACTTTTTGTCGTTATAAAAATTTTTCTAACATCATCTTTAAGTTCTATAGATTTCTCTTCTTCACAAAAATAACATTTATCCTGTTTTGTTTAGTTTGCTAATATTTTTTTCTACTTATGGCGAAAGTGCAAGTTTTAGTTTTTGTAGTGTAATAGATTCACTAAACAATTTTACCCCAAAGTTGATATCTAATTTATAAAAACAACCATTTGTTTTATAACTACAGTTTTTATTGAAACTACTATAGAAAATTGAAATCGTTCACTTATTACACTACAAAAACTTTGTTTACTTGTTTATTTTGTAGAAAGATTATATATAAATTATGTAGAAATATTTTATTGTACAACAAAAAAAACACATACAAAAAAACACTGACAAAAAAAAGACTGACTAACAACTGGAGAGGACAACAGACGATGACAAACGAAAGGAAAGATTCCCTCCTTCATTTAAACAATGAAGGAGAAGATAGACAGGAATTACATAAGACGATTTGGGCTATTGCTGATGATTTGAGAGGAGCAGTAGATGGTTGGGATTTCAAATCATACATACTCAGCACTATGTTTTACCGTTTCATTTCAGAAAATTTGACTAATTACATAAACAAAGACGAAATAGAAGCAGGGGATGAAAATTTTGATTATGCCAAGATTTCTGACGAAATGGCAGAGGAAATTAGAGATGAAATCATAGATGAGAAAGGCTTTTTTATTCTCCCTTCACAATTATTTTGCAATGTGAGAAAAAAAGCTCCTTATGATGAAAATTTAAATGAGACTTTGGAAAGGATTTTTCACGACATAGAGAGTTCAGCCAAAGGTTCTATGAGTGAATCAAATTTCAAGGGATTATTTGATGATTTTGATGTAAATAGCAATAAATTGGGTAGTACAGTTGCCAAGAGAAATGAAAAATTAGTAAAACTTCTTGAAGGCATTGGCAGTATGAAATTTGGCGAGTACAAAAACAATGCGATTGACGCTTTTGGTGATGCGTATGAATACTTAATGGCGATGTATGCTTCTAATGCAGGAAAAAGTGGTGGCGAATATTACACTCCACAGTCTGTTTCCGAGCTTTTGACAAGATTGGCAATAGGCAATAAAAGAGATGTCAAGAATGTTTATGATCCTGCTTGTGGTTCAGGTGGTTTGTTGTTAAAAGCAATCAAAGTTTTGGGAAAAAATAATGTAACAAATGGCTTTTATGGTCAAGAAAAGAATTTAACGACATATAACCTCTGCAGAATAAATATGTTTCTTCACGACATCAATTTTGATCAATTTCACATAGCGTGTGAAGATACTTTGATAACTCCTTATTTTAGGGAAAATGAAGGCAGTTTTGAGGTTATCGTCTCAAATCCTCCATATTCTGTAAAATGGGCAGGCAGTGATAATGTCCTTTTGATAAATGATGAGCGATTTGCTCCAGCAGGTGTTTTAGCTCCAAAATCCAAGGCAGATTTGGCATTTGTAATGCATTCTTGTTCTTATCTTTCAGATAATGGAGTTGCAGCTATTGTCTGTTTCCCTGGTATTATGTACAGAGCAGGAGCAGAGGGCAAAATTAGAGGTTATTTAGTTGACAGCAATTTTGTTGATTGTGTTATCCAGCTTCCAGAAAATCTATTTTTCGGCACATCTATAGGCACAATGGTATTGAAGAAAAATAAAGTAGATAGAAAAATTTTATTTATTGATGCAAGTAATGAATGTGTAAAAGTAACAAATAACAATATTCTTTCAAGTGAGAATATAGCAAATATTGTCAATGTCTATCAAAATAGGATTGAAAAAGAGAATTTTTCTAAATTAGTAGATTATGAGACAGTAAAAGATTTGGATTATAATTTGTCAGTTAGTACCTATGTAGAGTCAAAGGGAGAAGAAGAAAAATTTGATATTGATTCTTTGAATGTTGATATAAAAGAGCTTGATTTGGATATTCAAGATTATGTTGATTCTGTAAATATTTTCACTGATGGAAGATTTGAAGAATTAAAAAAAAAATCCTGTGATGTAGCTGTGGAGTTTAAAAAGTTAGGGGAAGTTGCAGAAATTGGAACAGGTCGCAGTAACACAAATGAACAACTTGAAGAAGGATTATATCCATTTTTTGTTCGTTCTCCTATAGTTAGAAGAAAAAATGACTTTGAATTTGATGAAACTGCAATTATAACAGCTGGAGATGGTGATGTTGGTAAAGTTTTTCATTATATAGAAGGAAAATATGCTTTACATCAAAGAGCTTATAGAATACATATAATAACAAATGATTCATTGCCAAAGTTTGTTTATTATTATATGATGAATTCTTTTTATGATTATATTTCTAAAAAAGCATATTCTGGAACTGTCAAATCAATTAGAATGAATATGCTTACTGATTTTGAAATCCCACTTCCACCAATCGAACTTCAAAAAGAAATAGTAAATAATCTCGATACTTTCACAAATCTAATATCCAATTTAGAAAAAATAATCACCCTCCGCAAAAA
>CADAWZ010000202.1 GCA_902791745.1 uncultured bacterium | reverse complement strand
GCACTTCCTATTCAATCAAAAGAAGAAATTCCAAATGAAGAAACAAGACTTGCACTTGCTGAATATGATGAGATGATTAAAAATCCTGAAAAATATAAAAGATACGATTCTTTTAAAGAAGCTATGGAAGATGTGTTTGCAGAAGATGAAGAAATATAAAGTGGTTTTATCAAAAAATTTTAGAAAAGATTTGAAACTTGCAAAAAAAAGAAATTGTAATCTAGAACTTTTAGATTCTATTGTAGAAAAAATAGCTTCTGGAAAAACACTTGAAAAAAAATATAAAAATCATTTACTAAATGGTGAATTTAAAGGTTTTTATGAATGTCATGTTCAACCAGATTGGCTTTTAATTTATAAAATAGAAAAAAATAATTTGATTTTATTATTATTTAGAACAGGCACACATTCAGATTTATTTCATGACTAAAAATTAACCTTGATTTAGCAAGAAAAGACCTCTAAATTATTATTTGCCAGTTTAGCTGGCGAAAGGAGGTCTTTTTTTATGCTAAAAAAATTTGAAAGACATTTGAGGGAAAAAAATCTCTCGAAAAACACTATTTTTTCGTATCTTTTTGCGGTAAAACAATTTATCGAAAAATTTGGCGATCACATCACACAAAAAAAACTTCGTGACTACAAGGTTTGGCTCATCGAAAATTTCAAGCCTAAAACTGTAAATTTGAGATTAGGGGCTATAAATTCTTTTCTTGAAAGCATAGGAAAAGAAAAATGGAACATACAACTAATCAAAATACAGCAGAAAACTTTTTTGGAAAATGTGATAAGCAAAGCGGACTACGAATTTTTGAAAAATTCACTGAAAAAAGACAATGAGATTTTTTGGTATTTTGTCGTTCGTTTTCTCGGAGCAACTGGTGCAAGAATCAGCGAATTTGTACAATTCAAAGTTGAACATGTAAAAATGGGATATTTGGATTTATATTCAAAGGGCGGAAAAGTTCGCAGGATATATATTCCAAAAGCATTGCAGAAAGAAGCTCTTAAATGGCTTTTAGAGACACAGCAAGAAAGTGGCTATTTGTTCAAAAATAGATTTGGGAAAAGAATAACTCCAAGAGGAATTTCAGGACAGCTAAAAGTTTTTGCCAAACGCTATGGAATCGATCCAAAAGTTGTATATCCTCATTCTTTTAGGCACAGATTCGCAAAAAGTTTTCTTGAAAAATGCAATGACATTGCATTTCTTGCTGATTTAATGGGACATGAAAATATCGAGACGACAAGAATTTATTTGAGGAAAACTGCAACAGAACAAAGAGTTATTGTTGATAGGGTTATAGATTGGTAGAGTTATAAAAAAAGGGCATACGCTATGTTTTTTAGTGTATGCCTTTAGTGTTTAATCATGACTTCTTAGTTTTTCATCAGCACTTAATTCATGAATTTGTACCATTAATTTATAGCTCCGAGTATATCATTAATCTGCTCTTCAGAATACCCTTTTAATCTCATTACTTTAACAAATTCTTTTTCTTTCTCAGCTCTTCCGATTTTTTCTCCCTCGGCTCTTCCGATTTTTTCTCCCTCGGCTCTTCCGATTTTTTCTCCCTCGACTCTTCCAATTTTCTCTCCCTCGGCTCTTCCAATTCTTATTCCCTCACGCCTTGATCCATTAATTGCATTTGCTTCATCATGTAAACGCTTTTCACGATAAAAGGCTAATCTTCTTAGTTCTTCATCAGCACTTAATTCACGAACTTGTTCAATTACATCTTTCACTTCAGGAAGATCCTCCTTTTTTTCAGCATTTATAAAATTCAGCCAATCCTCTACTGCCTTGCCAGTTGAAGATTTTTTCAGTTTTCTAAGTTCAAAGAAATATATCTGAAATTTATCTGTCAAAAGTTCATTTCGAGCTTTTTCTAATATTTGAAAATGTGATTGATATTCGAGGGAATCAAATAAATTGAAATTTATTATATTTATACAGATTGTTTGCTTCAAAAGATCATATTCTTCGCCTGATTTTAATTCTTCAGAATACATTTTAGACCAATAATAAAGAGTGCGTTCTCTAAATGCAGGTTCGCTATTTACTTGCATTTCTACATTTATTATTTTATCATTGGCATCATCAACATCTTACATTTATTATTTTATCATTGGCATCATCAACATCTTTCAATTCAATTTTTAAATCAAGTCGTGAAAATTTTTCTTCTAAATATTTAGAAGTTAATTCTACATTGCCAAAATGTATATCTTTCATCCTTTTGCGAGGTATATCAAGAATATCAGAGAGAAATCTCATCACAATTTCTTTATTTTTGACATCTCCAAATATACGCTTGAAAATAATATCAAGCTTGGGCTTTACAATTTCTGGCAAATTTTCCATATATTTTTTATCTTCTATATTTATTATACTAAAATTAAAATAAAAAATCAATTTATTTTGTAACTCTATTGTATTTTTTTAATATTACAATTTATGCCTAAATATTGTTAAAAAAATCGCATTTTTGTTAATTTTTTTATTTTTGTTTTGAAAGGACTAAAAGAAGAAATGGAAAAAATAAATTAGCAGAGTGAGTGGAATTTATTGTAATTTTCAAAAAATAATTTTTGATTGGAAAATAATAATTATGACTATACAGGAAGCAGTTAAAAAGATTATTGAATTAAGAGGTTTGGACATTTTTAAAAATCCAAAACAATTTTTTGCATTACTTGCTGATTTATCACCAGAATATCCAAAAGAATTGAGGATTATTAAAAATAATTTTGATGACAAGATTTTTGGGTCGTTTATAGATGAGAGTAAAAAGCCTCGCAATAGGGTTTGGTCAATCAAAAATCAACTTGAAGATTTTGGAGTAGCAGAAGACAAGATATTTTTTATTCTTGAATCTTTTGGAATTCCACTTGGCTGGGAACAGGAAATATCTGATCTAAAAGCCGATTGTCCAACTCAAACTTATATTAAGCCACAACAAAAGCAACCAACTGCAAATGCTTCTGTTACAGATGTAACACTCAATGATGATGTACTTAAACAATTAGGAATTACAAGTAAAGATTCTATTCCTTCTGTTTTAAATATTCCATCAACTTATAAAACTTTTATTGGTGTTACATATAGAATAACAAAAATTGATGACAATGTATTTAAAGATTGTACAAATTTAAAGACTGTTACAATTCCAGATACTGTTACGGAAATAGGGAACAGTGCATTTGAAGGTTGTAGGTCTTTAGAAAAAATAAATATTCCTGACAGTATTATAAAAATAGGTGATAGAGCATTTACAAATTGTAAATCACTAAATAATATAGCAATATCAAATAGTGTTGTTGAAATAGGCAGTAGTTCATTTGCAGGCTGTTTTTCATTGACTTCTATTCTTATTCCAGATAAAGTTACAAAGATTTCAGAGGGATTATTTGGTAAATGTAAGTCTCTTGCAAATATAACTATTCCCAATGGAGTAACAGAAATAGGCAATTTGTCTTTTGCAGGTTGTGAATCAGTAAGTAGTATTGTTATTCCAAAAACA
>CADAWZ010000201.1 GCA_902791745.1 uncultured bacterium | reverse complement strand
AGCAAATCCTCATGTTTTTGAACCATCTCCTGAACAGTTAGTAAATTTTTCTGATTCTGATATTTTTGTTTTTGTTGGTTCTGGCTTTGAATTTTGGAAGGACAAATTTATATCTTCTTCTGGCAAAAAAGAAATGATTTTAGTTGAACTTTCAAAAGATGAGGAGCTTTTAGATGAGCATGAACATAAAGAGCATGAGCATGAAGAGCATAATCATGTCAAAAATCCTCATATATGGGTAAGTCCAGAAAAATCTTTAAAATTTATCCCCATTATAGAAAAATCTCTTTCAGAAATAGATCCAAAACATGCTTCTGAATACAAAAAAAACGCTGAAATTTTTAAAGAAAAAATTCTAAAATTAGACAAAGAATGTAAAGAAAAAATAGCAAATTTTAAAAATAAAAAATTTTTATCACAACATGCTTCTTGGAGTTATTTTGCAAATGACTATGGTCTTGAAGAAGTTGGAAATATAGAAAAATTTCCTGGAAGAGAAGCAACGCCTGCAGAAATTGAAGAACTTATAAAAACAGCAAAATCATATCAAGTTAATGTTATATTTACAGATGCACAATTTTCTGAAAAAGCAGCAAAAGCTGTAGCAGAAAGCGGAAATTTAAAAATAGTTTCTCTCGATATTTTAGGAAATACAAATAATATTTCTTATATTGATATGATGAATAATAATTTGGAAAAAATTTCTGAGGTCATGAAATAAATAAATATGGAGTGTACTTTTTACACTCCATATTTATTTTAATACACTTTTTAATAAAAATATCTGCCAGTGATATTTTGGTAATTTTGTATTTTTGCCATTGATTCAATATATTTTTTACCACTTATTTCACCTTTTTTGTACCATTCAAGAGCTTTAAATATTTTTTTTTCTGATTTATCATTTTTAATATATTCTTCCAGCAATTTCAATGATTTTTGGTAGCAAAGCATTTCATTATTTCTTAATATTTCAGACTCATCAATACTTGGCAACATTTTCAAAAGATATTTATTTCTTATATCATTTGTTCCAGCATTTGTTATAGACAACATTATTTTTTTTATTTCTTTTTTTGCTATATCTATTATTGCTTTTACTTCTCCAATTTCTGATTTGCTTTTTAATAAATTGCAAATAATTGGAATCCAATAAAAAATTGTATTGTCTTTTGGAATACTTTGAAAAAAATTTTTATCTTGTGAAATCATTGGAATATCTCCTTACATTTTTTCTCTATTATATTCCAATGATTTTTATTTTTCTGTGATCAAAATCACAAACAAGAAATTTTTCAAAAAATTATAATTCTTCTTTTGGTTTAAAAACTCTAATTTTTTCTTTTTTACCTCTTATTGAGACATTACCTATTGGTTTAAACAGATATTCAAGATTTGTTTTAGATAATACTTTTTCACTTACTATAAGATTTGTTTTATATTCTTTTGTAAGCCCTTCGAGTCTTGAAGCAGTATTTGGTATATCTCCAATAACAGTATATTCATGTCTTATTCTACTTCCTATGATTCCTGCAGTCATGGCTCCTGAGTGAATACCTATTCCAATTTTTAAAATTATTCCATATTCTTTTTGAAAAAATTCATTTAAAATATTTAATGAGTTAAGCATGTCAAATGCCGCAAGAATAGCTTTCTCCCTATAATTTTCTGTCATCAAAGGAATTCCAAACGCTGCCATGAATCCATCACCTAAGAATTTCATTAAACAACCAGATCTTTTTAATATAATATCTGTCATTACTTCAAAATATTTATTTAATACATTTAACAAAATTTCAGCTGGTGTATTCTCTTCTCTTATATCAGTAAACATAATTGCTGCTTCTTTTTTTTCACCTCTAAAATTTATTTCATCACCATCTTTTTTTATTTTTTCTGCAATTTGACTGCTTACAGTCCTTTCCAGTATACTATTTAACCTATTTTTTTCATCTTGTATTTTTTCTCTATTTATTGCCATTGATATTTCAGAAGCATATATATTCATAAAATTTAGGTCTTCTTTATCAAAAACTCCATTTTTAAATCTATTATCAACATAAATTACACCCATTATTTTTTTGTCATTTTCAAAAAGTGGAACAGCAATAATTGATCTAAGTCCAAAATATTCAATGCTTGGGCTTTCAAATCTCTTATCTTCCATTGCATTATGTGTTATTACCGAAATACCAGTTTTATATACATTATGTACTATTGACATGCTTATTGATAATTCTTTATCTCCACATTGGTCTATATTTCTTGCTGTCATTATATCGAGAACACCATTTATTCCCTCAAGCATAATAAAACCTCTTTCAGCATTAGTTATTTTTATTGCATTCTCAAGAGTCATGTCCAGTATATGAGCAAGTCCCATCGAAGAATTTATTTCCTTTGTTATCTTTTTTAATGCCTCTAATCTATCCATTTTTCCCCCATTTTTATCAAAAAAAAAGGCTGTAAAAAACAGCCTTTAAAAATTTATTTAAAAAATATTATAAACTATAAGCATGCTTTAAAAGCTCACAAGCATCTTTAGAAAAATGTAATCCTGAAAGCCTTTGAATTGTTTTCATTGCATCTTTTGTAGATATTGCTGGTTGCCTTGGACTGTCATTTGTTATTTCTACAAAAAATTCTGCAAGTCCAACTATTTTTGATCCATAAGGTATATCTTCTTCTTTTAATTTACTCGGATAACCACTGCCATCAATTTTTTCATGGTGGTGTTTTATAATTTCAACAATATTATTGTTAAAACCAAATGGTTTTATAATTGAAGCACTTATCATTGGATGTTCTTTCAATTTATTTTTTTCATCTATTGTAAGCAATTCTCTTTTTGTGAATATTTCATCTGGAAAGAACAACATTCCAGTATTACATAGATAACCAGCGATTTTTATATCTTTTCTTTCTTCTTCTGTAAGGTCTGTATTATATTTTACAATAAAACCTGCTGTATCGCCTATTTTTCTGCATTTTTCACCAAGAAATGGATCTTTCTTTGTCATCATATTTAAAATTGCTTCAATTTTTATATCTGTATCATCTTTTTCAGTTTTTAATATTTCTGTCTCTTTTAGCAATTTGCTATATTCTTCTGATATGTCTTCTTTATCCAAAGATAAAATTCTCATTGCAGAAGCCATTATTTGCATTGTAATATGTTCTGACAATTTATCAGTTACTTTCGTTTTTTGAACAGCATTTCTAAATAGTTCTTGAGCTTTTCCATAATTATTTAACATATATGAAAAAGAACCAGCTGTA
>CADAWZ010000200.1 GCA_902791745.1 uncultured bacterium | reverse complement strand
GAAATCGGCAGAGCAGGGAAATGCACAAGCACAATGTAATCTTGGTTATATGTATGAAAGTGGCGATGGTGTCATAAAGGATAAGGAAGAAGCGATAAAGTGGTATAAAAAATCGGCAGAACAGGGAAATGAAGATGCTCAAAAAGCATTGAAAAAAATTGAAGAGAAATTATAACAATAAAGGAAAGGGAGAATTTTTTTATGAAAAAGATTGTTGTTCTTTCAGCAAGTCCAAGAAAAAATGGAAATTGTGATTCTATAGTTGAATTTGCAAAAAGGCAATATTCAAATTTAGAATCCATTGAGGTAGATTATGTGAATATAAGAGATCTTAAAAATATCAAAAATTGCATTGGTTGTGATTCTTGCAAAAAAACAAAAAAATGTGTTCACAAAGATGATATTGCCGAAGTTTTGAATAAAGTTTATGAAGCAGATGGAATTGCTTTTATATCGCCAATATATTTTAATTATCCTCCTGCAACTATAAAAATGTTGATAGACAGATTGTATGTATTTTTTGATCCTTCAAAAGGTTTTGACATTCCAAAAGATAAAATAAAGAAAATGCTTGTTGCTTTCTCTTTTGGAAGTGGACCAGTTGATGAATATGATAGGGTGGCAAATACAACTGCATTTAATTTTATGGTTGTAGGTGTAAATGATCATAAAACAATTATGTTGGGTAATCAAAATGATAAAAATTCATTTTCTGATAAAGTCGCAAAGGAACCAGAATTTGCAAATCAAATGAAAAGTCTTTTTGATTGGTTAGCTGAATAAAAGGACAGAATCAAATAATAATTTAAAAAACCTTCTATGATACAAAATATGTGTAAAATTAGAGGGTTTTATTTGTTTTATATAATGAAAGAATTTTTTAGGGTGTAAATAATGACTATTTCTGAAGCGATAAAATATATAATTTCAAAACAAGATGATTCTATTTTATTAAATTCAAAAAAATTTATGGAATATTTGCGAGAACTTTTGCCAGAAGAATCTGAGGGATTGCAGGCTTTAGAAAATGGCATAAGTGATCGAGTTTTGGAGTTGTTTTTTAAAGATAATGCATTGATGATTGATAGGATTACAAAAATAAGAAGTGTACTTGAAAAACAAGGAGTTTCTGAAAAATGTATAGATTTTATAATAGATTCTTTTAGTGAAGCATTTAATTTAAATATGGAAAAGAATAAAAATAATAATGTTGTTGATAAACAAATATATAATCTTGAATTAGACTTTGAAAATATTAGTAAACAAGAACTTGAAAATCTAATAAAATCTAAAGTACAAGAAATAAAAGAGGTTGAGGAAAATATTAAGAATTCCGAGGAAAATGCCAAACAGTTGAAAATAGATTTAGAAGATAGCCAACAGAGAGAAAAAGATTTAAAGACAAAATATAATAAGATAACTGCTGAAAAATTAGAAATAGAAAGAGACCTTGAAGAATCAAGCAAACTAATTGAAGAAACTATGGCACGAGTTAATAAACTTAAAACAGAATTAGAGCATATTAAAATTGAACATAGAGATATTTCAGATAATTTTATAGAACTTCAGCTGAAAGCCAGAAGGTTAAAATTGAAATATTATCAATCTATAGGAATATTCAATGATGTAAAAATATTAAATTCAACAGAACTATTAATTAAAAAATTGAAATTGGAAGAGCTTATTTTGAGAGCAAATTATGGAGAACCTGAATCACAATATAATCTTGCTATTAAGTATGAATATGGGGAAGGGGTTACACAAGATCATGAAAAAGCTGTCAAGTGGTATAAAAAGGCTGCAAAACAGGGAGATGTAAAGGCACAATTCAATCTTGCACTTAAGTATAGGAATTACACAAGACCATAAAGAAGCTGTCAAGTGGTATCGCAAATCAGCAGAAAATGGAAATGTAAAGGCACAATTCAATCTTGCACTTAAGTATGACAATGGCGAAGGAGTCAAACAAGATATTAAAAAGGCATTGAAGTGGTATCGCAAATCAGCAGAAAATGGAAATGCAAAAGCACAATATAATCTTGCCTTTAAGTATGACAATGGTGATGGGGTCAAACAAGATATTAAAAAGGCATTGAAGTGGTATCGCAAATCAGCAGAAAATGGAAATGCAAATGCTCAATGTAATCTTGGATTTATGTATGTAAATGGTAAAGGTGTTAAACAAGATTATTTAAAGGCTTCGAAATGGTTTAGGAAATCTGCAGAACAAGGTAAGCCAGAAGCACAATTTAATCTTGCTTGTATGTATAGAAAGGGTCGAGGGGTAAAAGAAGATGAGGCTGAGGCTGTAAAATGGTATAAGAAGGCAGCAGACCAAGGGTATGAAGTAGCTAAAGTTCAACTCACTTTATTTGGTAAAATTTTATACAAAATATTTGGTCAATAAAAAATTCACAATGATAAAAAGGTATTTTATGAAAAAGTTGTCAATGCTCCTGAATTTGCAGGCAAAATGAAAAGCCTTTGGATATTTTTATTTATTCTAAAAAATAAAATCTTACAAATTAAAGTCTTCGATATTTAGACTTACTCCCAATAATATCGTTTTGAGGTTATAATATGGATAAAGAAAAAGATAAAAAAATAAATAAAAACAAATTTTATATTGTTTGTTGGATTATTATTTTAATTGTATTTGGATTTCTTGCATGTTCTGAAAAAAATCTTATTGGTTTTCAGGTAAAAAAAATATTGGCAGAAAATGGAAATTTAGATGCTCAAAATAAACTTGGTAATATGTATTTTTATGGAGATATTGTTGAAAGAAATTATGATGAGGCTTTAAAATGGTACAAAATGTCTGCAGAAAAAGGATATTCAAAGAGTCAGAACACTTTGGGATATATGTATTCTAGAGGTTTAGGAGTTGAAAAGAATCTGGTAAAGGGCTTTGAATATTATAAAAAATCTGCTGAACAGGGAAATGATATTGCTCAGTATAATCTGTTCTCTGTGTATAATCTTGGACAAGGTGTAAAAGTTGATAAAAAAGAGGCTTTGAAGTGGCTTACAAAATCAGCAGAACAGGGAAATTCCGAAGCACAAGGACTTCTTGGATATATATATTACGATGGTGGGGGAGGATTTGAGAAAGATTATGATAAGGCTTTAAAGTGGTTTACAAAATCGGCAGAACAGGGAAATTCAGAATCAGAATTAGACCTTGGTATGATGTATTATCAAGGAGATGGAGTTGAAAAAAATCTATCAGAAGCTGTAAAATTGTTTAAGAAATCTGCAGATAAAGGAAATGGACAAGCACAATTTAATCTTGCTACAATGTACTATACAGGCACTTTTTTAAAACAAAATAAAAAAGAAGCTATTAAATTGTATAAAAAAGCTGCTGAAAATGAAATTGACGAAGCACAATTTAATCTTGGATTGTTATATTTGCAAGGTCTTGAAGTTAGACAAGATTATGATGAGTCATTTAAATGGTTTCGTATATTAGCACACAAGGGTAATAAATTTGGTCAAAATTCGTTAGGTCATATGTATAGAAATGGATATGGTGTAAAACAGAATTATAATGAGGAAATCGGCAGAGCAGGGAAATGCACAAGCACAATGTAATCTTGGTTATATGTATGAAAGTGGCGATGGTGTCATAAAGGATAAGGAAGAAGCGATAAAATGGTATAAAAAATCTGCGGAACAGGGAAATAAAGATGCTAAAAAAGCATTAAATAGATTGTAAACAAACAAAAAAACTCTCATTGAAGAAAATATCTTCAATGGGAGTTTTTTTATCCCTGTTTATGCTTTAAATTCCTGTTTTAGTCAATTCATCTGCCAATTTTTCGGCACCATAGACATTTTTAAGAGTTTCAAGAACAGCAACTGCACTTACTGCAAGACTTCTTGCATATCTTCCGTCATACATAAACTGTCTTGTCATTCCTTCAGTGTTTCTGTCAAAATTGATTCCTACAAGTTCACCTTTTGTGTTGACAACAGGTGAACCAGAATTTCCGCCTATTGTGTCTGCGTCATAGACAAAATCGAAAGTTTCGGCTTTGTTTATTTTTGATTCTTTTTCAAGATAGATTTTGGGAAGGTCCCATTCTTTCATTCCTGTACCTTTGAATGAATAGTATCTGTCATATAATCCGTAAAAAGTTGTCTTACAAGGAGCATAAGTTCCGTTTGTTTCATATCTCTTTACTGGACCATAGGCGAGACGAGGTGTAAATGTTGCATCTGGATATATGTCTTTTCCATATGTTTTAAATTTGATAGCTGCAATTTTTTCTACAGCTGGAACTACTCTTGATTCATATTCTTTTTGATACCAATCCTCTTGTGCTGCTTTTATTGGTTCCATTTGTAATGCCAACTGGATAAGTGGGTCTTTACTGCGTTTGCAGGCTTTTAATCCGCCTTCCATCAATTTTTTTCTGTATTCGACTTCTTTAAGCCTTGTTCCAGCTATCAGCTGTTTAGCTCTTTCACTTGGTGTGTATATGTCGAGAAGCATTTTTACTATTGGGCTTTTTTCTTTTGAACCCAAATTTTCTTCTGCCATTTCGAGATATGATCTTAACATTACTGTTTCCAAATCATCATAAATAGGCTCTGGTGAGAGATATTCATATTTTAGAACATCGAGTTGTGAATCGTGAAAGCCATTTTTGCGTTCTGCATCAGGTTTTTCCATTTCTGTACAATATCTGACAATGACAAAAGCAATTTCAGGAAGTCTATTTCCACCTAAGCAACCAAATGCAAGTTCATCATATCTTTCTTTGTATTTACTGACAGCTTTTCCTATATCGTTATAAGCTGAGTCGAGTTCTGCTTTTTGTTTTGGGTCTTTTGAAGCAGATTCTCTGAATTTGTCTTCTTTTGTTTTAAATATTGCTGAAAGTTCTTTGTCTTTTACGCCTTTAAATTCACCTTCAGATACTTTTTTGCTATTTTCATAGGAAAATATGAGTGTTTCTGCTCTTCTGGCTGATTCTGGGTCTTGTTTTGCGTAGGAATATAGATTTTTTAGAATTTTGTTATATTTGTAAATTTTTGCTGGGTATTGAAAATCTCTGCTGAAGAGATATTGTGAATATGTTATATT
>CADAWZ010000199.1 GCA_902791745.1 uncultured bacterium | reverse complement strand
AACTCCAAAAATTAGTAAATGGAGTATAGAAGGAATGACTTCAAAAGAAGTAGCTCATAAATTAAGAGCAGACATTCCTAATTTGCTTGAATCACAAGTAAAAACAATAGCACGAACAGAGACAAGCAAAACGCTTATAGCTATAACAGGTTACAAATGTCAAAAGAATAACATCCCTTGCTATCAATGGAAAGCAAGCGGTGGATATAGAGGAGATGGACGCACAAGAAACAGCCATCGTCATATGTCAGATGTGATTATATTTTGGAATGTAGGTGATTCGCAAACACCATCTCAAATAGCAAAGAAAAGAAAAAGAGATAAATATGGACGGTTTGCGAAAGAAGAAGGACGAAATAAATCAAAATTAAGACGAAAGAGAAGAAGTAAAAGAAAAGAAAGACAAAAGGGCAATAAACCAGTAATAGATGTTCATTCTGTTTGTAAGATAGATAAAAAAAATTATAGTTGTATAACTCCAGATATTATGACTAAGAAAGTTATTTTAACAGAAAAACAAATTGAACATATTGAAGAAAAGCATCCTAAAGACATTGAATTAGTGAAAAAATATGCAAAAAAAGTTTTAAAAAATCCTAATTATATTTTAGAAGATAAGAATAAAAATAGAAGTAAAACAGGATTAGTTATAAAATGGATTAAAGATAAAGGAGAAAGTTTTCCTTTATTAATTGTTTTAAGAATGAAAAGAAAAACAGATAATAAAAAATATAAAAACTCTATAATATCAGGTTGGAGATTAAATAAAGAAACCTTGGAAAATAAGAAAAAAAAGCATAAAATACTTTACAAAAAAGAAAATTTAGGTTATAATACAAATAAGAAATAAATCTTTTGAGGTAGTAAAGTGTTGAAACTACGCACCTTATTTTTATAAGGTTAAAAGAGATGTGGGAAGTTCAACCCCCACCAAAAGATTTATTTTTTTTATTTCAAACACAACACCCCAAAAGAGCTGAAAGGCTCTTTTTTATTTTGGAGAAAACAATGGAAAAAGAATTTAAAAAAATGCTTCGATTTGCTGGTTTTAGTATGATTATTGATGAAAATACCAGTCAAAAAGATTTAGATACTTTTATGGGAACCGTTATAGCAATTATTAGACGCAAGGTTCAAAAAGCAAGAAATTGTTTAAAACAATTAGATAAAGAATTAATGGATATGCAAAATGGTAATTTTTTAAATAGAGAGTTTTAAATAGGCTCTTTTTTATTTTGGAGAGAAAAATGTCAGACCCACAAAATAATTTTTTAATATTTAACGAAGCAAACAATTCATTAATAACAATGAGTGATGAAGATTATGTTTCGTTTTATTACAGGACAAGTGGACTTATTCCAATGGAAGCAGATTACAAACTGCATAATAAAATGTTCAGACAATGGAGTATAATGATAAAAGCCATTGCTGATATGATAGAGGACAAAGGATATGATGCCCTTGATTCTGATTTAACAGATTTGACAGACAATTTGAAATCTGCAATAGAAGATGTTGCAGAGGCAAAAGTTGATTCAAGGATTTCAACTCTTGAAAATTGGAAAAGCTCAATTACAGCAACAACTACTGAATTGAATTATTCAAGCGGACTCGAAGGCAATATACAGCAACAAATAAACGCAATAACAGGAGTTTTATCAAGTCCATTTCCAACTTGGAATAAATCAACTCCTTATGCCGTTGGTGATATTTGTATTGCAAGTAATTTTAACTCATACAAATATCTTGAGTGCGTTGTCGCTGGAACAAGCGGAACAACAATGCCAAGTAATGCAAATGTTGGACAACTTGTAACAGATAATGAAATAAAATGGCTTATTTGTGATTGGAGAGATTCTGCACCAGTCGGAGCTTTTAGAAGTGATATAGTTCAGCGTGCTGGCTGGTTAAAAGCTAATGGAGCAGAAATAAATAGAGCTGATTATCCAAGGTTGTGGGCTTATGTAGTAGATAATTCATTAACAACAAATGATGTAACAAATAATCCAGGTCTTTTTGGTACTGGAGATGGTTCAACAACTTTTACTCTTCCAA
>CADAWZ010000198.1 GCA_902791745.1 uncultured bacterium | reverse complement strand
ACAGGCATATATTTTATAGTTTCCAGCAAATTTTATAACATGCAAAAAATAAAAAGGCAAATAAAAAAAACCGCCCAAAAGGGCGCAAGATTAGCACCTCACGGTGCAAATTAAAGATTGATAAATAAAGCGGGCCGGACAACAACGTCAGCAATGCTAACATAGCAGTAGTCGTCGAAATCACCGTCATAATTGACACAATAAACACAGTTACTAAAATTAGGATAAGGAGAACGAAGGCAATAATAGCCAAAACCACTATCATCTTTCCAAGCACCATTTTTCACGGCATATTCAGTAGGCTCGCATTTTATCGCTTCATTATTAGAAAAATATTTTCTTGCCTCTCCCTCACTCAAAAGAAACACATTATCACTTGTGACGACATCGGAAAGATTAGAAAGATTTATCGATTTCTTTTCTTTTTCATTAAAGGCTTTATTGTAAAATTCACCATTCAACCACTTACGAATTTCACTATTTTTCCAAACATTAGAACTACTGTCAAAACGCTTTGCATCAAGACCATAGCGAGAAATAACAAGCATTTTACCATTTTCTATTGCCAATACCTGCCATTCTATAGGTTGATTTTGACCATTTGATGTCTGCGAATAATTACCAAATTTTATAAAATCACCAACTTTTGCATTTTTAAAAGAACTATTTCCCTTTGATGTCAAATCGATCTGCTTGTTTACATCATCTTTAAAAACAGTAAATCGTGTTGGAAGTGTAAAATGCTGTATTTTTGAACAACCGCCAAATGCCTCTAAACCAATATCTGTTACAGAATCTGGAATAACAAAAATATCAAATTTCTTACAATTTACAAATGCCTGCTTTCCTATTTTTGTAACTGTCTTTGGAATTATAATACCAACAAGAGATTCACAACCTGCAAATGATTTATCACCTATTTCTGTAACACCATTTGGAATAATAACATTTGCAAGAGATTTACATTTGCCAAAAAGACCTTCTGCTATTTTTGTAACCTTGTTTGGAATTGTTAGATTAATAAGTGAAGAACAACCACCAAATGCACTATTTCCTATTTCTGTTACACTCCTTGAAATATTGACCTCAATAAGTGCTTTACAATTTGCAAATGCTCTTGTGCCTATTTTATTTACACTATCAGGAATATTTATTTTTTCTAAAGATTTACAATTTTCAAATGCACTATCACCTATTTCTATTACAGTATCAGGAATGTTTACTGCCTTTAAATCTACACAATCCTTAAATACTTCACTGTCAATCTTTATTATTCGATACATAGTACCGAATGGCGATCTATATGTTGAGGGAATATTAAGAACATCTGGTATTGAATTTTTATCTTGAAACCCCCATTGTTTCAAAATATCTTCACTAAGCGAAATATCGGTAACATTTGCATTTACTTGATTTTTAGGTTGCTGAGTAAAATTGGGAATTTGCATTGGAGAATCAGCTTTTAAATCTAAAATTTCCTGTTCCCAACCAAGTGGAATTCCAAAAGATTCAAGAATAAAATAAACCTTGTCTTCTGTAAGACCAAACTCCTCAAGCTGTTCTTTTATCAGCCTAACTCGATGACGAACCTTTTTTGTATCATCTATAAAAAGATTTAAAAGATCATCATCAAAAACTCTTTTTAACATTTTCAGCTCTTTTGGATATTCTGGTGACAAATCGCCAAGTAAAGCAAAAAACTGTTTTTGATTTGTAAAAATATCTTTTGTTCTAAGTCCTATTATCTTAGTAACTGCTTCTTGAATTGTAGCCATACATATCCTCCAATTTTTATTCTCGATTCCTCTTCTGTCCTCATTTCATTGCGGAAATTAGGGTGCGTTGATAAACTCACTATGAGCCACTTTTGTATGATATAAGATTGTGAACGACATCACTTTTTCTCGTAGTAAAGAGTGAAGTTGCACTAATTTTGAAAATTGATGTATTCAACCGCCTCTTATTTTTAGATTTTCTGCCAAATCTACTTTATAAACTACTAAATCATAAATTAACGCCTTGTGCTTGTTGATTAATATTTTTCACTATACCAAGAAAGCCACTATTTAGCAGAGATGTCATT
>CADAWZ010000197.1 GCA_902791745.1 uncultured bacterium | reverse complement strand
TCAACAGGAGTATTTGCTGTGTAATCAAGATAAATCACTTTCTGTTTCGGAAATAGTTCCGCCTCCAACTACAATATCATCATCATATAAAACGACTGCTTGCCCTTTTGTGATAGCTCTTTGTGGTGTGTCAAATTCTACTTTTATTCTGTTTTCATCTATTTGAATTACTGTTGCTGGCTGTTCTTTTTGTCTGTAGCGGACTTTGGCTTTAATTTTCATAGGCTCTGTTATTTTTTCTACAGATATTAAATTTATGTCATCTGCTATCAATGTTTTTGAGAATAAGCCATCATTTTTACATAAAATTACATTGTTGTTTACCATATCGAGTTTTTTAACATAAAGTGGAGCGTCAGAAGCTATTCCAAGACCTCTTCTCTGACCAACAGTGTAACTTATAATTCCCTTGTGTCTTCCTAATATTTTTCCATTTTCATCAATAAAATTTCCCTCTTGTGGGATTTTGCCAGTGTATTTTTTGATAAATTTAAAATAATCTCCGTCTGGGATAAAACAGATGTCTTGTGAATCGTGTTTTTTGGAATTGACAAAACCTTGTTTTTCTGCTATTTCTCTAACTTGTGTTTTTTCTAAATTGCCAAGTGGAAATATGATGTGTTTTAGTTGGTCTTGTGTCAAATTGTAAAGGACATAACTTTGATCTTTTGTGAGATCTTTTGCTTTTCTCAAAATATATCTTCCGTGTTTTTCTGAATATTCACTTATGGCATAATGACCAGTTGCAATCAGATCGCATTTTTTTTCAAGTGCAATATTTAGAAGTTTTTCAAATTTCATATATCTATTACAATCTATGCAAGGATTTGGTGTTCCGCCATTTTCATAAACTTTTATAAATTTTTCTATGATTTGTTTTTGGAAATCATCTGTAAAATCTACAATTTCATAGGGGACATCTAAATCAAAAGCAACTTCACTTGCATCTTCCATATCTTTTTCAGAACAACAGGTTTTAAAATTTCCCTGTGATATTGTCTCATTTCTGTAAAGTCGCATAGTCGTCCCTATACAGTCAAATCCTTGTTGTTTTAATAAATAAACAGTTACAGAGCTGTCAACTCCGCCACTCATTGCAATCAATACTTTTTTATTGTTCATAATTTTTGCCTTAGTATTAGTTTTTTGAATTAATAGCATTTAATTGAATTTTTCTTTTTTATTAGATAATAATCTGCCTTTTTTCGTCATCTGCGACAAAAACTGCAGTTATTATTTGTTTGTTTTGATTTGAATAAGAAGGGAGATATTTTTTAATCTGTTCCTCTCCTTCTTTTTTCTTTGCAGGAACATCTTTTGAAGTTGGGGCTAATTTGAACTCAATTATAATTGTCTTATCATCAAATGGAATTACAATATCAGGACGACCTATATTTGTATGAACTTCAGGGTAAAATTCTACTTTTATAACATATAGTAACATCAAAAATAAAGAACGATACCATTTTTCTTTTCTTTGATAATTTTTTTCTAAAGATTTTTGAGTTTTTTCATATGATTTATCATTAATAAAATCATCATAAGGGATTCTTGCCAATATACCATTAAATACATCAACTACATTTTCAATATCACCATTTTTTAGAGAATCCAATATTTCATAAGCTAATTTTATAAAATCTGTAATATTGTAAATATTGTATAAATACAATTTTGGGAGGGAGTCTTTAACTTCTTTATTTGGATAATCAAGAGTAATTTCATCATCATTATCCCATTTTTCAATAGTAAGATAACCTGTCTGAAATAGAAAACTTTCAGGAGAAGCATACTCAATTTCATTTGCATTTGTAAAATCAGAAGTTACTTTTAAATGTCTATAATCATCTGAATCTTGTATTTTATGATCTTTAAAATATTTGGCAAGAAATGAAGGTGTAGCTGAATCATACCAATAATTTCTAAATTTACCTTCACCAAAGAATTTTAAAACAGAAAATGGGTTATATACTCTTGTTATTCCATCAAATGAAAATTTTTGAGTTGCTTTTTCTATCCAATCACCAAAATTATCTTCAAGTTCTTTTTGTGTATATCCTACAATGTCGCTGTATTCTTCGAGCATCGAAATATCGCTTAAATTATTAAGTCCTGAAAATATGCCAGATTTGCTGAATTTTGATACTCCTGTAAACATCACAAATTTCAATTTGCTATTATTTTTCAGTACGGTATAAAATTTTCTGAAAAAATTTCTTATTTTGTTAGCTGTATCTAAATCGTTTATATTGTCTGTTATTGGTTTATCATATTCATCAATGAGAATGACTACTTTACCAAATTGTTTATATAATTCGTTTATTATTTTAGCAAATATACGACCTGCATTTTTTATTGTTGATTGAATATTTAAATTATAATCATCTATAATTTCTTCAAGATAATCAATAAGGGCAGAACTTAATTCACTTATATTTTCGTAATTTCCTAAATTTCCCATATCCAGTGATATTACTGGACTTGGATTTTTAGCTTTTTCTTTTACCCATTCCTCAGCATATAATCCTTTAAATAATTCAGTTTTACCTTTGAACATTGCCTCTAATGTGGAA
>CADAWZ010000196.1 GCA_902791745.1 uncultured bacterium | reverse complement strand
CATTTGCCAAACAATCCTTCGGATATTTTAGTTATATTATTTGGAAGATGAACACTAATCAAAGAAGAACAACCGCCAAATGTGCTTTTGCCTATCTCAGTAATACTATTTGGAAGAACTATATCACTTAATAATTTACAATTTGCAAAAGCCCTATCCCCTATTTTTATAACACTATTTGGAATACTTATCTTCTCCAATGATGAACAACCTTCAAAAGCACTTTTTCCAATCTCTGTAACAGTATCTGGAATTACAACAGATTGCAATTTATCACAACCCTTAAAAACTTCATCATCAATTTTTGTTACTCGATATGTAATACCACTAACAGGTTGTCGATATGGAGATGGAATATTAAAAACAGAAGGAAGTAAATTTTTATTAATAAACCCAAATAATTTAAGAAAATCATCATTTAGGGTAACATCTTGAACATCTTCACTAACTTCATTTTGTTTTTGTGCTTGTTTATTAAAGTTTTTGTGCTTGTTTATTAAAGTTTGAACCTTGAGCTGGAAAATCAGCTTTCAAATCAAGTATTTCCTGTTCCCAACCAAGAGGAATGCCAAATGATTCAAGAATAAAATATATTTTATCATCTGTAAAACCAAAATCCTCAAGTTCCTCTCTTATTCGCCTAAGTCTATGACCAACTTTTTTTGTATCATCTACAAACAAGCCCAATAGCTTATCATCAAAATTATTCTTAATAATTCGTCTCTCTCTTGGATATTCAGGAGACAAATCATCAAGAAATGCAAAAAACTGTTTTGGATTTCTAAAAATATCCAAACCTCTCAACTCTATCATCTTTGTTATTGATTCCTGTATTGTAGCCATAGTAATCCCCTATTCAGTCGTTCTCTTCCGTTTTTTGAGTATGTGCAGAAATTTCTGTAAATTTAAAAATGAGCATTTAGTTTTCTGTGTAATACAGATACAGCGAACTGAATAGAGCGAAGCGGAGTTGAAGTTAGCGTATTATACAGAAAACTATTTAGAAAAATACAGAAAAAATTTTACACACTCGTTTTTTTAGGATGTGTTGGTAAACTACCAATTAACCATTTTTTTATGTATAAGTCAATGAACGGAAATAGAGCAAAGCGGAGTCTGGAGTGAATGATTTGTACATAAAAATTGGCGTAGGCATAAAACTAATTTCACATTATAGGTAAATTCACAATTAACAAACTTACCTTTTCATGTCTTTCACTTTATCATATTCACTTTGTACTTTTGCCAAAAGCTCTGGAATCTTTAGATTTTGAGGACAATTTTTTGTACATAAATTGCACTTTATGCACTTATCAGCTCTTTCACTTTCATCAAGTGTTTCATAATATAATTTAAGACCAAATGCTCTATTGTCAACTTTATATTGATTGTAAAGTGCAAATGTTGCAGGAATATTTATTCCTTTTGGACATACTTCCATACAATATTTGCAACCTGTACAGTTGATTTCTCCCTGTGACTGTATTACTTTTGCTGTTTCATCTGCAATTTTTTCTTCTTCAGGTGTCATATCTTTATAATTCATAAATGTTTCTACATTTTCTTTTACCTGTTGAAGATTGCTCATTCCGCTTAAAACAGTTATAACATTTTTTCTACTTGCTGCCCATCTAAGACCAAATTCAGCAGGTTTTACATTTGGATTTTGTTCTTTTAGCTTTGCAAGTGCTTTTTCACTTAATCTAACAAGCCCTCCCCCTCTGAGTGGCTCCATTACTGTTACAGGTATATTTTCAGATTGTGCTATATCATACTGTTCTTTTGCTTTTACAATATCCCAATCGAGATAATTAATCTGAAGTTGACAGAAATCCCATTTATGCTCTTTTACGATTTGTTTGAGAAGCTCAGGAGTACCATGAAATGAAAAACCTAAATATTTTATTTTGCCTTCTTTTTTTAGTTTTTCCAATTCGTCATACATTTTTACTTTTCTGTATGTGTCAACAGTATTATCATTTATATTGTGGCACATGTAAAAATCAAAATATTCAACTTGACATTTCTTTAGTTGTTCATCAAAGATTTTTTTAACATCTTCTTGAGAAGTCATCTTGTAGATAGGGCTTTTATCTGCAAGGATAAAATCTTCTCTTTTGTATTTTTTCAATACTTTTCCTATTGATGTCTCAGATTTTTCATTTACATACATGTAAGCTGTATCAAAATAATTTGCACCATGGCTCATAAGATACTCAACCATTTTTTCCAATTCGTCCATGTCAACTTCTTCATCTTTTATAGGCAATCTCATGCAACCAAAACCAAGAAGTGGAATATCGAGGTCTTTAAATTTTCTTTTAGCGATTTCCCCCTCTTTTTTTACAATCTCTTTATTATCTTTTTGACAGCCTGCCAAAAATGCTGTACTCGCCAATGTCAAAGCAGAGGTCAGCAAAAATTCACGTCTTTTCATATTTTTTTCTCCCTATTTTTAATTTTCAAAAATGCTAAAAATTAAATAGTTAAATATACCATCTTCAAATCACTACCTAAAAAGCACTATTTTACACAAAATTATAATTATTTAAAATTAAGGGGCTGTGAAAAAAGTTTTTTTATATAATTTTCGTAATTTAACTCGTTGTGTTAGTTAATAAAAAAGTGCCTGAGATTGCCACGGTCGCACAGCTCCCTCGCAATGACATCGCCTTTATTTACTTTTTTCACAGCCCCAAGATTAAAAGATTAAAGATTGATCCATAAAGCGAGCCGCACAACGCCGAAAGCATAGTCAACATCGTAGCAGCTGACGAGACCATCATCATTGACAATATAGACACGATTGTCAAGACTAGGATCAGGAGAACGAAGCCACCACCAACTACAACCATTACCATTTACATTAGCACCATTCTTTTTAGCATAATCTGTAGCTTTACATTTTCTTGCATTACTATTAGCAAAATATTTTTCTGCCTCTTCTTTACTCAACAAAAAAACATTATCACCACCAAAAGAACTTATAATATTTTTCTCTTGATCAGTAAAAACTTTGTTATAAAAATAATCATTAAACCATTTACGAATTTTACTATTTTTCCAATTATTTGAACTA
>CADAWZ010000195.1 GCA_902791745.1 uncultured bacterium | reverse complement strand
ACTAAGAGAAAATCGCCATTATCTCTTTGTTTTATACAATCTTTTACAGGTATATAATCTTGAAATTTATCAAATAAACTAAACATAAGTATCAACCTTTAGATTATTTGTAACTTTTAAAGTATCAACTCTAAATTTACCTACACCATCCATCATAGCATTTGCTACTTTAGCACCTGCGGCACCTGCAGCCCCTAAAAGTGCTGCTCCTGCCAAAGCTCCTAAAATAGCTGGAATAGCTCCTCTTACATTTCCTGTTGAAGAATCACAAGAAGTTGGGGATATATATTTTTTCATAAAAACCTCCTTATATATGGATATCTTCATCGACATAATTTGTAATCATATCATTTATATCATTGTCAAAATGTTTAACATATTCTTGTACTTTTGGATTATACCAACAAGTATCTTTTTTTTCTTTCCAAATCTTATAAAAATCATCTTTTAACAAATTTCCGATTACAAAAGGTGTCATACAATCAAGCCTCATATCACCATTAGGTCTCACAATAAGCCCTTGATTTGGCATAGTTAAATACCTAAGCACAGAATTTTTTGCAGAAGCATTATGAGTTATTTGCATTTTACCTGAATATTTTGCAGTATTTTCTTCTACTCGTTGAAGAAGTATGTTTTTTTGATCTCTATTTAAAAGCAAATCTTTATTTTGATTTGTTCTTCCACTTAAATTTACTTCTCCAAGCATGATCCTTGAAGCTCCTAAAGAATAGGCAAGTTCACACATATCATCTATCTTATCGAGATTGCCAGGTGTTACACAGTGTGCTATTGTAAGTGGAATACCTGCAGCAGAGACCATAAAAGCACCATCTACTGCATGTTCCCAACTTTTTTCTTTCTGTCTAAACCAATTGTGATATTCAGACTCTGACCCATCTATAGATACTTGAAGCCAATGATATCTGTATTTTGACAATCTCTCAACTTTTTCTTTATTTAGCAAATATCCATTTGTTATCAAAAGAAAAACTGTTCCATCATCATGAAGTATGTCCATAATGTCAAAAAGTTTGTTTCCAAGTGTCAATGGCTCTCCACCAGATAATATACATTCAAAAATACCACCATTTGCAACAAGATATTTAGCAAATTCAATCCATTTTTCAGGTGTCATAGGATCGACCTTTTTGTTATCAACACCTGAATTATTGTAACAGTGCCTACAAAATACATTACAATGATAAGTCAATTCAAATTGTAATGTAAGTGGCATATCAAAAGCCCTTGGATATAATCCTGCTTCTTGAAGGGCTTTTATTCTCTCCCTATCATTTTTCAAGGATTTACTATCCATTGCTTCATAAATTTTTACATAATCTTTAGCCATAAAATCAACCCAAAATAATTATTTTATAAAAAAAGAATAAATAAAAAATATTAACAAATTTTAATCAAACTATTACAATTTTGACTTATTTTAAGGACAAATTTTGACATAGTAAATATTTTAAAAGCATTTTATTTTCTAACAACATGATAAATTTTTTAAAAGTATCTTATTAAGATTCAAAAAAAAAAAAACACTTTTAAAGAGATTCGAGGCATGGAATATTTTGGAGAGAAAAAGTAATAAAAAAGAAAAAACACAACCCGATATAAATTTAAATCAAGCTGTGTTTAAAAATTTTAGCTAATTAACTCTAATGCAATATAAATTTGTTTAGCAATGGCTTTAGATAATAATGGAGGTACTGCATTCCCTATTTCAAGTCGTTTCATTGAATCAGAGCCATAAAAAATATAATCATCAGGAAAACTTTGCAATCTTGCCCCTTCTCTTATTGTCATTGCTCTTGAATCCCTTGGGTGGATACATCTTGAAGAAGAAGGGCAGGCAAAATTTCTCGTTATTGTTGTAGCAGGTTTCTTCCACCACAATTTAGCATAAGTATTTTTATATCCTGTTTTAGGTCGCAAATTTTCTGGTAAATCGTCTTTACTTTCTCCGTCTTTCAATGCTTCCATTATTTTTATGATATGTTCTCCATTTTTGGGAGCATTATGTTCTGTTAAATTAAATGTTGAGCTTCCTCTTCTATATTCACGAGCAAGAACTTATAAAAAACAAGAACGAGAGGAAATGGCAAAAAAAGCTCTTGATTCTGTAGGATTAAGTGGAAGGTACTATCATCAGCCAAATCAACTCTCAGGAGGTCAACAACAGAGAGTGGCA
>CADAWZ010000194.1 GCA_902791745.1 uncultured bacterium | reverse complement strand
TCAAAGAATTAAAATAAAGAATAGAGTGTATTAGTAAGAAAAAAGCTTGTATTTATAAATCCTCTTTATATAAAGAGGATTTTTTGTTTCTTAAAAACTAATAAATTTATTACAAACATTTATAATGCTACAAAAGAGGTAATTATGGATTTATTATCATCTACATTGAGAATGTTATGTGCAGATACTGTTCAAAAAGCAAAATCTGGACATCCAGGTATGCCTTTGGGAACTGCAGATATTACATCAGTTCTTTGGAGCGATTTTCTATCATTCAATCCACAAGAGCCAGACTGGATAAACAGAGATAGATTCGTTCTTTCAGCAGGACATGGTTCATCTCTTCTTTATTCTTTACTTCACTTATTTGGATATGAAGTAACTTTAGAAGACCTCCAAAATTTTAGACAATGGGATTATAAAACAGCTGGTCATCCAGAATATGGATCACTTCCAGGAATTGAATGCACAACTGGACCACTTGGTCAAGGTATAGCTATGGCCTGCGGAATGGCACTTGCTGAAAAAATGGCACAAGCAAGATTTAACACAGAAGATTTAAAAATAATCGACCATAACATATTTGCTATTGCAGGAGATGGCTGTCTAATGGAGGGAGTAAGTGCAGAAGCATGTTCCCTTGCAGGTCATCTAAAATTGGATAATCTCATTTTATTGTATGATAGCAATAACATCACAATAGAAGGAAATACAAATATAGCTTTCAGTGATGATACAGCAAAAAGGTATGAATCCTATGGTTGGAAAGTATATAATGCAGATGGACATAACAAAGAAGAAATCAAAAAAGTAATAGAAGAAGCCATTGCATATAAAGGCTCTCCAAAGATCATAATTTTTAAAACACATATCGCTTTTGGAGCTCCAACAAAACAGGATACAGCAGGTTCCCACGGTTCTCCACTTGGTGATGATGAAATAAAAGAAATGAAAAAGAAATTTGGACTTCCTGAGGACAAAACTTTCTATGTACCTGAAGAAGTTTCAAAATTCTGTTCAAAAAAAGTAGAAGCAAAGAAAAAAGCTCATGAAGAATGGAAAAAACTATTTGCAACTTGGTCTGAAAAATACCCTAAAAAAGCAAAAGAACTAAAAATATATAGAGAAAAAGAAATCCCTGCTGATTTCATTGACAAACTTTTAGAAGCAGTATCTGACAAAGCAGAAGCAACAAGAGTTTCATCAGGTAATGTAATTCAAAAAGCAGGGGAATTATTGCCTTTCATCACTGGAGGAAGTGCAGACCTTGAGCCTTCTGTAAAATGTCATATAAAGAAAGCAGAATCTGTAACACCTGATAATTTTGCAGGAAGAAATCTACATTTTGGAATAAGAGAACATGCAATGGGTGCATTTATGAATGGAATGGCACTTTATGGTTTATTTATTCCTTATGGTGCAACATTCTTGGTATTTAGTGACTATATGAGAGGAGCAATAAGACTCTCTGCACTCATGGGAACACAAGTTATATATGTATTTACCCACGACAGTATTTTCTTGGGTGAAGATGGTCCAACTCACCAACCAGTAGAACATATCACATCACTTAGAATAATACCAAATTTGACAGTAATAAGACCTTCAGATGCCTTTGAAACAGCTGTTGCTTGGGAAATGGCTCTCAAAAATAAAACTGGTCCTACAGCTCTTATTCTTTCTCGTCATAATCTTCCACAACTTCACAAAGAAAAGACATCTGAAGCAATAGAAGCTGTTAGAAAAGGTGGTTATGTAATAAGCAAAGAAGAAAAAGAAGCCAAATTTGTATTTATTGCAACAGGTTCTGAAGTCAGCACAGCTATTGAAGCACAAGAGATTTTAAAATCAGAAGGAATTGATGTAAGGGTTGTCTCAATACCTGCTCTTGAAATTTTTGAAGAACAATCAAAAGAATACAAAGATTCAGTAATTCCAAAAGATATTCCTGTCATTGCAATAGAAGCAACAAAAACAAAAGATTGGGATAAGTTTGTAAAAGACAATGGTCTTGTAATTGGTATGAAATCATTTGGTCATTCTGCACCTGCAAAAGTTCTTGCTGAAAAATTTGGATTTACAGGAAAAGCCATTGCTGAAAAAGTCAAAGAATTAAAATAAAGAATATTTTAAAAAACTTGTATTAATAAATCCTCTTTTATATAAAGGGGATTTTTTGTTTATTAAAAAATAATAAATTTATTATGTTATTTCTCATATATTATTAACTTGACAATTAAATAATTGCTTATT
>CADAWZ010000193.1 GCA_902791745.1 uncultured bacterium | reverse complement strand
GAAAAGTACATTTATGGAAAATGGCTGAACCTTTGAGAGTAACTGTTGATAAAAAAGAATTAGAAGAAAAAGAAAAAGAGAAAAAAGCAGCAGAAGCTAATAAAAATAGTTTACCCACTACAAAAATTGTCATTCCTGCAAATCTCAGAGATGACAATGTCAAACAAAGAAAAACATATATTAAGAAAAAACAAATTCATTTTTATTAAAAGCAATATGATTAATTGCAGTATCTTTATATCTTTTTGGTTCCAAAGGTGCTTTTCTAGCTCTGTTCAAATCAAAGAATTTAATATCTCCACTGACGTTAACAGTAGCAAAGATGGTTGAACACCATGGACTCCAGCTCAAATCTCCTATAGCACTTTGCATATCATATACCATCAGAGGAGCAAATGTTTTATAATGCCAGACTTTAATAGTCCAATCAGCTGAGCATGAAGCGAAAACTTTTGGATGGAATGGATTCCATGAGACACTATATACCCCCATGGTATGTCCTTCATAGTTCAAAATAGTGTGTTCTCTATGTGCTGTTGAACAAAGATATATTTTACCTTCTTCTGTACCAATAACAAAATAATGTTCAAATCCTTTATGTTTATTGAAATCAAAACACATACCTCCAGCATTACCAAAGGCTAAAGCTTCATCTTGTTTTTCTTTTCCTGGATCACTTTCGTTAATGTTCATATTTGTAGTATTGTTCAAATCAGTTTTGTTATTTTCATTATTTTGTATTTCTTGTTGCAAAACATCAGAATATTTCAATTTGATTACTTCCTCAGTTTCTAAAGTTGTTTTATTTTGATAGAAACTCCATTTGATGACTCTACCATCAGAAGATATTGAATAAAAGACATATTCTCCAGGTTCATTAAATGGTGTATACCATTTTACTTGCCATACAGGGTCCATATGCTTCTGAACTCTTATATCACATAAAATAATAGGTGTTTTTATTTTTTGGCTTATATCAAAAACACCTACAGTACCATCATAAAATCCAGCAACAAGATAAGAAAATTCCTTTGGATGAAAGTCAAGACAAAGAACACCGGAATCAGTAGTATATTTAACTTCTGGGAAGAAGTTGTTCTTTATAGAAAACACATATATATATCCATTTTCTTGTTGCTCATCATTAGCATTTTCTAATTCTCCTTTATCCTCTTTTTTAGAAGGGAAATCATAACTACCATAACCTACAGCAAATAGATCTTCAAATTTGGTGTTCCAACATAATGCTGTTACAGACCTATTTTTAATACGAGCATTCTGGGGGAAGGACAAAAGCATATATAGCATTTTGGAGCTCTCTTGGGAGTCGTCAAATTTGTTCCATTCTCTGTAGAACAAGTATTTATCCCTGTTCTTAATTTGCATGATTTGTCTTTCAAGCAATTTCAATGCTTTGAAAAGAGAAGGACGATTCAAACTATCTCCATATGTTTCTACTTTCTTTCTCTCCGTGACCTTACCCTTCATCTTAAATTCATCCTCCATTCTCTTCTTGTCCTTGTCATGCAGGAAATTGCTCATATAGGAATCGAATCTATCCCATTGGTGGAAAATACCATCGTGATTCACACGATTTAATTTAATAGTTTCACAATCTCTATTAATAATCTTTTTTTGGAGGGTTTCACTCCCTCTTTCACAATAAATAAGTCTGTTACGCATGGATTTTAATGAATCTATCTCCATTTCTCCAATTTCTTCACCAGCTTTTCTTACCTGGGTCTTTAATTTCTTTTTTCTGGTGTGATATTCTTCTTGAGCTACGGCTTGATTATCCTCTTTGTGTAAAATACTTTCATCTATATCTAATATTTCCAGATAATTTTCGTTGTCTTCGACTTGTTTGTATTCATTTTCTATATAGGAATAATAGACATTTGTACGACCTTTGGATGGATTTTCGTGGCTTAAATTTTTTATAATAATTGCATTCATGTTAAATTGTTGTTCTTGTTTAATAGGTTTTGTATCTGCATCGACTTTTCCTAGGCTTGTGTTTGTCCTTGTTGTTGTTCTTCTTGTAACACGACGAGTTAAATGTCTCGTACCATTCATTTTTATTTATTTAAGTTATTTTTAAAATGTATAAAATATGATTTTAGATATATACAAAAAAAATAATTAATATGAATATTTAATAAATTTTTTTATTTTTATATATTTTTAAAATTTAAATTTTTTATATAAATAAATATTGTATTTTATGAAATTTAATGGGGATTGGGGATTGGGGAT
>CADAWZ010000192.1 GCA_902791745.1 uncultured bacterium | reverse complement strand
AAATAGCTTTTAGAAATACACTCTAAAAGCAGGAAATTAAAAAAATCCAGTTCACATTGAACTGGATTTTTTCACAGCCCCTTTTATTAAAGTGATACTTATACTCCGTTTACTTTGTTAGCTCCCCAAGGTGAGCCAGTTGCTGTCATTTTTTCGGTGTCATAGTTGATATTGTCAACTTCATAAAAAGCCTCTTCTCCAATAGTTTTAACACTGTTTGGAATATCTACATTTGTTAATGAATTACAGTAAGCAAAAGCTTGTTCTCCGATAGTTTCAACATTATTTCCAATAGTTACACTTGTTAATGAATAACACGAAGAAAAAGCCTCTTCTCCAATACTAATTACACTGTCAGGAATAGTAACACTTGTTAGTTTAGAATAACCAAAAGCATATTCTCCAATAGCTGTAACACTATTTGGAATAGTAACACTTGTTAAATTTTGACAATTAGCAAAAACACTATCTTCAATAGTTGTTACACTACTTGGAATAGTTATTGTTGTGAGATTAGAAACCTCAAAAGCACATATTCCAATAGTAGTTACACTGTTTGGAATTTCTATTGTTGTGATTGCAGAAGCCCAGAAAGCATTCTTTCCAATTTTTGTTAAACTACTTGGAAGCTCTATAGTTATTCCTTCTTGGGATAGCCATCCTGTTCTAGCGAAAGAACCATAAGGTCTTATGAATTCATCATATTCCTCAGCATCACCATCTTCAATTTCTGTTACACCTTCAGGAATAATTATATGGCTAAGTAATAAACAATCCCCAAAAGCCTTATTTCCAATTTTTGTTATTTTGTATGTTTTATTTTCATATGTAAAAGTTGCAGGAATTTCAATAGAAGTTATTTCTTCTTCCCCTTTTTTGAGAACATAATATGTCACTTCATACCCTTCTATTTCTTCTGTTTTTTCTTCTTTTTGATATCCTAATTTTTGGAGTACATCATCATCAAGTGTTACTTCAATTGCTCCGTCTTCTTGGTTATTATTTTCTTGTTGTTGATTGTTTTCTTGTTGTTGAGCTAATAAATAGTAAAGTGTAGAATTGTCAGGTGGATTGTTTTTTCCACCTCCACAAGCAGAAGTGATTATAGCTATAAAGAAAAGACATATAGCTAAAAGAGCAAAGTGCTTCTTAATCATATTTTTTTCTCCTTTATCAATTTTGTACAAATTAGAAGCTAATATTTAGATCTTTGCCCTCTGCTTTTTTATAAAAAAAGCAGAGTGCAACTAACAAACCTATATATATAGGTTCGTTAGTTGCACTCATCAAAAGATATTGTTTGTATATTTATTATCTATTTGTTTCTTTTTCCTGTTTGTATTATGTTTTAAATAATTATAAATTTTGTTGATAAGATATAGCTTGTTTTTTCTCATTATCAATGACAATCACAGCTGTAACTATTTCTTTATTCCTCTTCATTTTTTTCGTAGTAATCTTCTTCATTTTCCTCAAAATCTTCATCTTCGTAATCTGAAGGATCAATAAAATTGCTTTCATCTGCAAAATATTTTTCACAAAAATCAGGATCATTTACAAGTTTATAATATAATTGTTGTTGTTCAACAGGAATTTCTAAAAAATTTACTACTTGTTCAATAGGTAAACGAGCATTATTCATAAATGATTTTATTGAATTTACCGTTTTTTGTGCTTCTCCACGCCTTTCTCCAATATATTCTCCCTCTTTACGACCCTCTTTACGACCCTCTTTACGACCCTCTTTACGACCCTCTCTACGACCCTCTTTACGACCCTCTCTACGACCCTCTCTATAACCTTCTCTGCGAGCGTCTGAATAATTCAATACTGATAACATATACTCAACCCTCCATTCCTCTCTATTTTTGATTTCTTCAATTTCATTTACAATTTTGTCTATCAATACATTATCACGGTTCACTTTTCCATTTATAAAATTGATAAGTTCTTCTAAATTGACATTTAAATTTTTATCTTTTTTATTTTTTGTTGAGATAAAAATTTTTGTTGTTTCGTCATTTAACTTTAAATTTTTATCTTCTTCACAATATGTATTGAATGTATAGACTTGTCTCTTTGTATCAAATAATTTAAATGGACAGATAAATATAATAATGCTCTTTTTTAGTTTGCTGTAATCATCACCTTTTTTTAGCATAAGACTATCTATCATTATTTGATAATAGCGTGTTCTTTTGCCTAAATATTTTTTGTCATTTGAGCTTACTTGCATTTCAATATTATAGATATTACCTTTATCATCTTTTAGAATGACATCAAATCTTACACTTTTAGTTTCA
>CADAWZ010000191.1 GCA_902791745.1 uncultured bacterium | reverse complement strand
TCTTTGAGATTTTGAAAACCTGTTGTAATCTCTGAAGGAGTAACAGCTAATATTACCGCAATAGATGGTTCAACTCCTAACATATTGCTTGATTTGTCATATACATATCCATCTTCAATAGTAAAACCATATTTATTGAAAAAGTTTTTATTTTCTTTTGGAAATTCACTTCCTGTCAATATTAAAGCTTTTCCACCATTTTTTAGATAATTTTCTATTATTTCAATTTCTTTTGGATAATATTTAGAAGTTGGGCCTGCAATTATAATAGCAGAAGCATCTTCTGGTATTTTTCCTGTTTCTTTTAAAATAAGTGGAAATACTTTATATACTTCTTTTTCTAAAGATTCTTTTAAGATTGCAAGGGACTTCATATCTGTTTTTTGTGTGTCATCTATAGTTGCTTCACCATGACCAGCAAGGACATATATGTATTTATCTTTTGCTGAAAGTGAGCGATGTATTGCATTTGTTATATTTTCTTCAGTAGGATCGGCGATACGCTCTCTTTTTCCTCCTTCGGCTTCAATATATAAACTTGGATCGGAAGTAACTCCGAATTCTTGAGCTTTTTGAGGAGATTTAGTTGGATCATAGCTAAAATATTTAAAATTTTTTCCTTCTTTTTCATACATATTGAGAAGATTTTCTATTGTTTTTTTCTTTCCAAGCTGTTCTGTAAAGAGATATGCCGTTACTGGCTTTTGCAAATTTTTTATAAGTTTTGTACTGTCCTGAGAAAGTGTATTTACTTTGTTTTTTGTTAAATCCCAAGTTTTTGAATGTTGATGTGCTATCATAATTGAAATAATAACGATTCCAACTATAATTATTTGCGAAAGTATAGAATTTATTTCAAATTTTGTAGATCTTTTCATTGTTATCCCCTCCAATTTCTTGAAGCAAGATTAAAATATGTGAAATTAAGAAAAATAACAGAAATGCCAATAAAATATAATACAGAATTTAATTCTATAACCCCTTTGGTAAATGTTTCCATATTAACAGCAAAAGATAGGGACTGTAATATTTCTTTTTCTGTACCAGTGAGCATACTTGCAGGAGCACCAATCAACCAAAATCCCATTATTATAAGAATTGTTAAAGCACAAGCTATTATTTGTTTGTCTGTTACTGAAGAAGCCCAAATACCAATTGAAATTCCAGCAGTACAAGCGAGTAATACTCCTATATATCCAGAAAGCCAATATCCCATATCCATTCCTGGCATTTTGTTATGTAAAAAGAATGGAAATATAGCAGATATAATTATTCCTGGGAGAATTGCTAAAAGACAACTAAAATATTTTCCAAAGATTAGATCAAATTCTGTTAATGGATATGTAAATAATACTTCAAGTGTGCCATTTTTCTTTTCTTCTGCAAATAAGTGCATTGTCATTATTGGCACAACGAAAAATAAAAGAACAAAAACAACAGTAGCAGGCAATGAGGCAAGTATTGCTGTATTAAAATTTAATTTCATGCCCATTCCTGAAGGAGCTCCAGCCATTATAGAGCTTTGCTCTGCATAAAACATAACCCTTACATAAAATAAAAAACCACTTATCAATACAAGAAATGAAGCTGTTAAATAAGCTGTTATAGACTGAAAATAACTACCTAATTCTCTTTTTAGTACCGCAAACACTTTATTTGTCCCCTTCCTTTTCTCTCTCTTCTTTATTAGCTTTTTTTGTCTTTTTAATTTTTTTTACTTTCTTTTTTTTCTCTTCTATTTTTTCATCTAATTCTTCAGTTTCTTTTTGTGATTCTTTATCTGGTTCTTCGTCTGTTTCTTTAGTATCTTTATTCGCTATTTCTTGACATTCTTTTTCTTTATTAATTTTTTCACCTTTTGCTATGACTTGAGTAAATATTTCTTCAAGTGTCAATTTTTCAAGTGCCATCTGACAGACCGAAATTTCATTATCTAAAAGTTCACGAAGAAGAGAAGTTCTCAATTCAAGAGATTTCTCTGCATAAGCCTCTATTCCAAAACAACCATCTTCATTAATATCTCTTTTTGAATATTCACATTTATTGATACCTTTGTGAGATTTTATTAAATTAAATGCTTTTTCTTTATCTCCAAGTAATTCAAAGAATATACGGTCTGAGGTTTCAATTTGTTTTGATAGATTTTCAGGAGTATCTATTGCAAGAATTTTTCCCCTGTTCATAATTATTACTCGTCTACAAGTTTTTGCTACTTCTTCGAGGATGTGAGATGATAAAACTATTGTTGATTTTTCTCCCAATTTTTTTATAATTTCCCTTATTTCCATGACTTGGTTTGGATCCATTCCAACAGTTGGTTCA
>CADAWZ010000190.1 GCA_902791745.1 uncultured bacterium | reverse complement strand
TGATTTTAAAAATCATCCGTATCACTATAAAAAGGTAAATAATCCGACAAAACCCATACATTTTGATCAACTTCCTGAGAATATCCGTAAAATAATGGATTCTCACAGAATGAGAATAGATGCTCACAATACAAAATATTTTTTTATTCCAGAAATTTATCAAGATGCATCTGGAAGTATAAATAAAGAGGCAAGAAATAGTAAATTGGTATGTAAGCCAATGCGTGAAAGATAAACAAAATAACATCGATCACTAAAATAATATAAAACAGGAAAATTATATATAAATAAAGAAGTAATATAAGCAATGCCATGAGTTTTATTTTGTGGCATTGCTTTTTTATTAGTGATATAAATTATTAATGATAATAATGAGGTAAATTTTTATATATGTATATGAATGCTATTGCTGTTGGGGTAACAGCAGGGGTTTCTGAAACTGCACAACAACAAGTTAAATCTGGCGATTTAGTGACAAATATAATAATGCTTGGAATTCTTGCTGTTGTTATATTGATATATTTTTTAAATAATCCACTAAAACACTCTAAAGATTTTCGTATCAGATGTTTTTTAAATTGGTTCCCACTCGGTTTGACTTATGCCTTTTTGTATATGGCAAGGTATAATTTGACAGTTGTAAAAGGCTCTCTTGGAGATCTTCTTTCTAATCAAAATTTTGGAGATATTTTTGGTATTGGCTCAGTCGTCTATGGCTGTGCTTTTCTTATAAATGGTCCTTTGACTGAAAAAATAGGTGGCAAAAAGGCTATAATGATAGGTTCGGCAGGTTCGGCATTGATGAATATATTGATGGGAATTTGCCTATACCAAGTTATGAATAAAAACTGGACAGTAAATGTCTTGGTTGTTTCATTCATGATTTTATACGCACTTAATATGTATTTCCAAAGTTTTGGAGCAGTTGCAGTTGTAAAAGTCAATTCACAATGGTTCAATATAAAAGAAAGGGGAGTTTTAGGAGGTATATTTGGAACTCTGATTTCTTTAGGTCTTTTCTATGCTTTTAATTGGGGAAGTATGATTGCAGAAGCTACCAAGGCAAAACCAAATGATATTGGTGTTATGGAATTATGGATCAGAAATATTTTAAACATACATGGTGAGATAGATCAACTTTGGTATGTTTTTTTTATTCCTGCCATTATTTTGACAATATTTTTCTTTATAATACTTTTTTTGATAAAAGATTCACCAGAAGAAGCTGGATTTCCAAATTTTGAACTTGGTGATGCATCAGAAAATGAAAATAGCGAAGATATACATGGAATTGCTCTTATAAAAAAACTACTCACAAATCCAATCATATTGACTATTGCTTGTATTGAATTTTGTTCTGGAATTTTAAGACAGAGTGTAATGCACTGGTATCAACTCTTTGTAAATTTCTATTCAGCAAAACCAGAATTTGTAGATATATTTAAGCCTGCCGAATTTTTCTGTGATAACTGGGGACTTCTTCTCTGTTTTGCAGGAATTATGGGGGGAATGTTTGCAGGATTGATTTCTGATAAATTATTTAATTCAAGAAGAGGACCATCTGCAGTCTTCTTATATGGAATAATGCTTGTTTGTGCAATTACTTTAGCTTGTACACTTAGAGGAAATCAAATTGTTGTCGGCTGTATTATGTTTACGATGTCTCTTGCTGTAATAGGTGTTCATGGTATGCTATCTGGAACAGCAACAATGGATTTTGGAGGCAAAAAAGCCGCTGCTACTGCAACAGGTCTTGTTGATGGATTTGTATATTTAGGTACTGGATTTCAAGCATTTGCACTTGGAAGACTTACAAATATCGATTGGATATACTGGCCATTATTTATGATTCCATTTGCAATAATTGGATTGATTCTTTCGCTCAAAATATGGAAAGCATTCCCTGGTAAATAAATATAATTAAAGGATATAAAAAATGAGATATTATGATTTAGAAAAATTTTCAATTGGACATACTCCCCTTGTCAGAATAAAATATAAAAATTCAAACCTATTTTTAAAAATTGAAGGCAGAAATCTTTCAGGTTCTGTAAAAAGTCGTCTTGCAAATGCTATGATTGAAGATGCATTAAAAACAGGAAAATTAAAAGAAGGTATGACAATTTTAGAACCTACAAGTGGAAATACAGGAATAGCACTTGCACAGATAGGAGCTTCACTTGGATTTAAAGTTGCTTTGACAATGCCTGAGACAATGAGCATTGAGAGAAGAAATCTAATAAAAGCATTTGGTGCTAAAGTCATATTAACAGAAGGTTCTAAAGGAATGACTGGCTCTGTAAATGAAGCAATGAAACTTGCAAGTGAAAG
>CADAWZ010000189.1 GCA_902791745.1 uncultured bacterium | reverse complement strand
TTATTTATCCTTTTAGAGTAAGTAGAAAATTGGCAGCTAAACTTATGGCTACTTGGCTTATGAATAATGATGATGTTCCAGATGATGCCCTAAGTGAATTTAACCCTGAATTTATTGATGCTGTTTATATTCCAGTGTATCTGTATGAAGGAAAATATAAAGCACGTTATAATGTCTATAAAGATGATGTAAGCCTGAAAAATGGCAACATGTCTGATGATTTTAAAATAGCTCATCAAGCTTGTGAAAATACCCCAGAAGTTTTAAATGCTATATTTTGTCAATCTCTTGAGAGTGAAGTTGAGGTAAAACCTATTAAAGATTTTGATGAATTTGATAGAATTCCTATTCTTTCTTTTCATTCAGATATAGATACTATCTATGATAAAGAGGTTATTGATAAGATAAATAATAATATTGAAAGAGTAATAAGAGCAAGAGCTGGAATAAAACAAGATGCTAAAGGATATTCAATAATGAAGGATCCTCAAATTCAAAAGATAAAAGAATATACTTGTTATGTTCCTTTTTGGATTGTTCAATATAGATATCATGGGAATGTATATAATTGTGCTGTTGATGGCTTTCAAGGCATTAATTGTGGAGGAGACATTCCACATAAAAAATATAATGAAGATGAGGGAGACAAAGCCAGTCGTAATTTTTTTATATCTGTTGGTATTTTCGTTCTTGCTATGATTTATTTGCTTATACATAGCATATCGAATGGATTTCATCTTGCACATACTCTATGGGTAATGATTCCAGTGATAGGTATTTTGTTGTTTTTTATGTACAAATTTTTACCTCAATATTTTCGTTTAAAAGATCAAAAGAAGATAAAACAAAGGGAACTTATGCAATTTTTGAGTGAGTATAATTTGTTTAATGTAGCAGAACTTGCTCTTGAAAATGCAGATCATCATGAAGATGAAAAAAACACTTAAATTGGTGAATTTCAAAAATAGGTATCTTATTATGAAATATTTTATTTATTTGTTTGTTTGTTTAGGATTTTTATTCTTTATTTATCCTTATGATTCTTTTGCAAAGGATACTGGAGCAAGTGAAGATGTTTTTAGGCTTTTGACATCAGCAGAAGCATATATAAATTTAGGAGATTATGATTCTGCTATTGATGTTCTGGACAAAGCTGAAAAATTGGATAAAAAACAGGCGAGAATTTACTTTTTAAAGGGAGAAGCCTTTAGAAAGAAGAAAAATAACGAGCTTGCTATACTTGAATACACAATGGCAATAAAAAAACGTTCCGATATGTGTAGTGCTTATGTTGGAAGGGCAAGAGCTTTGATTGCAGATGGAAAATATATAAACGCAATGAAAGATTTGAATTTTGTCATAGATAATTATCCATTATATACTGATGCGTATGATGAGCGAGGAATTATTTATTTCAAAAAAGGTATGTATGATTCTGCTATTGCTGATTTTAATCAAGCTATAAAAAATTCACCAAATGACAATAAGGCTGTTATTAATAGAGCTCAAACATATATTGCTATGGGTAAATTATATGAGGCAGAAAATGATCTTGATTTTGTGATTTCTTCTTATTCTGGAGTCCCTCTTGGGGGAAATATTGGAGATGAAATTGCATGGGCTTATTTTTATAAAGGTAAAGTTTATGTAATGAAATCAGATAATGAAGAAGATCAAAATATGGCAAAAGAATGTTTCAAAAAATTTTTATCATGCAAAAAACCAGAAAATTCAGATGCTGAATATCTTTATGCATCTAAATTTGTTGCAGGGGAAATTACACCAGAAACAAATGTAAAAGCAGAAATAGTTGGAGTAAAACATATTGGTGATTCATCTATTCTTGTAGAAATGAAAGTTGAAAATAATACTCCACATATTATATATTCTGTCGAAGTTCCAAATTTTGATCTTGTTTTAAATGATACAAATATAGGAAGAAGAGTTGCGATGTTTTCTGCCAAGGAAACAACAGAGGTTATTTCACCTTTTACAACAGGAATACTGACTTTTTTAATAGAAGATATGACAATTCCTTTTACATCTTGGAATGTAGCTGTTTTTGATTTTAATGTAAATTTTGGAACTTATACAAAATTGTATAAATACAATACAACTAATTTTAGTTATTAGGAGAAAAAAAATGAAGAATTATAAAGAATATATGGGTGATAAAATTGAATTGACAACAACTGAAGGTAAGACTGTTATTGGATATGTTATCAGCTTTGGAAACAATTCTTTGACAGAAGAAGAAGAAATTGGTATCACTACAGAAAATTTTGACACAATAAATTCTATTGCTGTAAAGAATATTAAAGATGTAAAAGTTCTTGAAGAAAATGGAGTAGTTTAGTAA
>CADAWZ010000188.1 GCA_902791745.1 uncultured bacterium | reverse complement strand
TTTTTTGTATCAGCAAAATAACATCTTTCTACTATAAAATCTGTTACATAATGTTTTTGTCCTTGGTCATCTTCCCAATTTCTGTTTTGTAAATGTGTTTCAACCAAAATTTGTTGCCCTTTTGTCGTCATATATTTTTGCATAAATTCAGCTGTTTTTCCAAAACTAACTATATTTATAAAATCACAGTCTGGTTCATTTTCTTTCTTATATGCTCTATTTACTGCTAAAGAATTACTATAAACAATTCCTCCATTTTCTGTATTTCTTATAGTTGGTTCTTTAGTCAATCTCCCGTAGGAATAAACATTTGTTAATAAGTCATCATTCCTTTCTTTCTTAATAAATGTCTTTCTTTCATGTGTAATCCTGCATGTTCTCTAAAAGTCATTAATTGTAAATTCTCAATTCTATTATCATCTCTAATTTTATTCTTATGATGTACAACTTCATCTTTTTTTAAATATCTTCCTATTTTTGATTCCATAACTAAAACATGTTCCATAACATATCCTTCTTTGCTAGAATTTGGGTGTTGTGGTATATATATACTAATATATCCATCTTTTCTTTTCTTTTTATGTCCTCCAAATTCTGAAATTACTCTATATTTACCTTTTAAAGCCTTACTTATTTTTTGCCTTGTTTCTAAAGATAAATGTTTACCTTTGTTACGTGATGGTCTACCTTTTCTAGTATTACTCATTTTTTTTCTTGTTCTTTCAGTTATTACTTTTCTTGATTTTATTCCGATATTTTTTTATATAATTATATACTGTTCCAACAGAAATATTATATTCTGAAGCTATCTCATTCATTGATTTTTCATTTTTTATATATTCTTTTTCTAAAATTTTTTTGTCTATCATAATATTACCTCCTATAATAATATTATAATATATTCTTTGAAAACTTGCAACACATTTATTCAAAAGTACATTTATTCATTATTTTTTTTCCTCTTTCTTTTTAGTTGTTTTAGTTGTTTTAGTTGTTTTTCTAGTTTTAGGTTTTGCTTCTTCTGGTTTTTCTGAATCTGGTTGAGTTTTTATTTTTTGTTGTAAAATATAAGTGTTTTCTAATAATTTTTGATTTTCAGCATTTGATTTTACAATTTCTGCTTCTTTTAATTTTATTTGTACAAATAAATCATCATTTATTTTTATTTGTGCATGATATTTTGCTGTTAATACAAAAATATACATTATTAATACAACAACTAATGCTGTTAATATATATATAGTCATATTTTTACCCCCCTTTCTGTTAAAAGTGCTATATAATTTTTAGTTATATCAAATGTTGTTATTTCATCAGGATTTAATTCTGCATGTATAGTAATAGAACGAACCCTGTCTAAATCGTTGCTAATATCTTTTGCTCTGTCTATTATTGATTGTCCTATTGCAATTAAAGCTTTTTCTGTTTCACAAGTATTAACTTCTATTTTTGTCATATTTCCTCCTATACTAAATCTAAATCGCGATAATCAATAATTTTTGTTAGTTTCTTAGTAGCTTTACAATAATCGCAATGTTCACAACGAGTTGGTTCTACCTTACCTTCTTTTAATTGTTGTATATGTGGTAAAATTTGCTCTAGTTCAGATAATTTTATATCTATCACTTCATCTGGAATTGATAATAAAGCTAAATCTGGTTGTTTTTCTTTGGTTACTGCTGCTATAAAAAAAGGAAGCCTTTTCCCAGTATTTTGTTCCACTATTTTTTGATAAATTGTTGCTTGAAAATCATATCCCCATCTAGTAACAAAGTTTTCTCTTTGATTCGTAATCGGATTATATTGATATTTAAAATCAGCTATATATTTAAAATCAACCAATGCCTTATCTTTATGATAACTGTCTATTTTTATTTTAATTGGAATTCCTGCTATTTGACCTGTCATAATTTTTTGATTATCACCATTAACATATTTCATAAACATTTCATCTTTCTTTATTCTTTCTAATGCAACTTCTGCCTGTAAAAATTCAGCTTTTAATGTTCCATCTTTTTTAAATAATTCTGGATGGTTTTCTTTAAATTCATTCAGAGTTCCAGATAGTGCTGCGTCTAAGTAACTACCTTCTAATAAAGCTTTGCTTGGTTCTTCAATCCATTCGCCTTTTAATTCTGCTAACGCTTTGCTTTCACATTGCATAAAACTTTTTATCTGTGAACTTCCACAATATTTAAAATTATTATCTTTGCTAAAATAATTTTCTTCACTAAGCATTAATCATACCTTCTTCATTTAAAATATCATATTTTTTTAATATTTCAATTTGTTTATCGTAATCGTCTGTCATTTCTAATAATGCTGTTACTTCTTCTAACATTTCATCTAAATTTTCAAGTTCAAA
>CADAWZ010000187.1 GCA_902791745.1 uncultured bacterium | reverse complement strand
CCAAGTTAATATATAAATCTAATATAACATTCTAAATATAGCCGATCTACTTAATTTTTAAGTAAATAATAATTTACAGGCTTAGATTGCCACGGTCGCACGCTCCTTGTGAGGGTAATATTTTAAAAACTCTTTAGAGTTTTTAACTATTTGTTTCGCTCCCTCGCAATGACAAACTGGCAGTAAACAGGCATATATTGGATAGTTTACAGCAACTTTTTTATTTTCTTATTTTTTAAAAAATTAACTATCAAAACAAGTTAATTTAAATTTGAAGTGTATCCAAAAAGTTGTGTAGCAAAAAATCAAAAATTAGCACAACAAAAAACATTTACATATTTTTGATTCTATCCATAATTTTATTTCTCATCTGTGTAATCTCTTCATTTTTTGGCTCTTCATATTTAACATATTTTTTAAATATTCCAACAGCATTGTAATAACTATTTACTACATCATCACATTTATTGCATTTTTCAGAATTTGGATCAGTACATTCGCATTTTTTTTCAATATGTTGACCATATACAAACAAACTTATCTGTTCTTTTTGTTCATTACATAAAAAATCGCTCATGATAACGCCTCCTTTCCATAAGAAGCCAATAATTCTCTGACTTTTAGCCTCGCCCTTAACAATCTTGACTTCACAGCGGAAAGAGATATTCCCAAAATATCCGCAATTTCTTGATTCGTAAATTCTTCAATATCTTTTAAAATAAAAACAGTTTTATATTTTTCAGGTAATTTATCTATAGCTTCTTTTATAAATGAGGAAAATTCCTTTTTTTCATAAATACTCTCAGGAGTTTCTGGCCATTCAGTTATTGGGCTGACAGATAAATCATCATCAACAATTTCCTCAGAAATATTATCTGTATTTTTTTTATTTTTTCTTACATTTGCCAAAGCAGCATTTGTTGCTATTTTATAAAGCCAAGTTTTAAAAGAAGAATCATTTCTAAAATTTGGCAAATTCTTATATATACTTATAAAAGTATCCTGTAAAACCTCTTCAGCATTTTCTTTATTTCCAGTGATTTTTAAAGCTATTCCCAAAACAGGTTTTTCATATCTTTTCATCAATTCTTCAAAAGACTCCATGTCAGATCTGCTCGCCTGTGTAGCGAGAACTTCATCAGATAAAGTTGACAAATCTGGCATACAAGTTAAAAGCATAGCACAAATTTTCCCCCTCTCTTATAATGGCAATCTCTTCTGTCCTATTCTATCTGCTGCCCTTCTTGGAAAATTATTTTTTGTAAAGTCGGAAGCTAAATAATTTGAATTAGCCAATTTTGTGCGAGATATAATAAAATGAGTGCATCTGTTTTTTTCATAGTAAATATAATCAAAAAGCTATTAATTTGCAAAAAAAACTTTCTAAGTGAGTGTATTATATCTAAAAATTGGCGTAGTAGTAAATACAATCCAATTATTTAATTAGCTAATTAATAATTTTCCTCTATATCTTCTTCTACTTCAACTTCATCTTGTTCCTGTCTCTTCAATTCCTCTTCATAGGCGATTTTTGCTTTTTTCAAATCTTCAATATATTTTGTGGCTGTCTTGTCATTTTTATCAGTTTTTTCAATCAAACTACAAGCCTCTATTGCCTCATCATATTTATTTTGTTTTTCCAAAATATATGCCTTTAACATCATTGAAGCAGTAAATTCTGCATTTTTTTTTAGTGCTTCATCACATTTTGCAAGTGCTTCATCATATTTATTTTCACTAAAAAGAACAAATCCTGAAGATGTCAAGCCCTCAACTGTTTCCTGCTCAGCTTTTGCAATATATTTAAACTCCTTCATTGCTTCTTCTTTTTTATCTGTCAAATATTTAAAATAGCCAAGTGTAAATCTATATGTATTGTTTGTATTTGATGTCAATTCAAGAGCTTTTGCAATGGATTTTATTGCATCATCTTTTTTGTCGAGAAGAAAAAGTGCAATTCCTCTGTTATAATGTGGATATGGCAAATCTTTATTTAGTGAAATAGATTTATCCCAAAGTTTTATAGCATTTGTCAAATTGCCCTTTGAATATTCCAAAACACCTTTTGCATAATGACCATTTGGATCGGCGGGCATATTTGTTATATAATATTCTATCTGCTCAGAAGCCTTTTCTTGCTGATTTAATGACATGTACAAATTAGCCAAATATAGCCTTGCAGGATAATGTTTTGGCTGTTCAGCTGTAACTCTTTTAAAACACTCAACAGCTTCTTCATTTTTGTTTAAAGCCATCTTGGTCAATCCCATAAGCCAAAGGGCATCTGCATAATGACCATCCATTTTTAGTGCACCTTCTAATTCTTTTTCAGCATCTTGGTACATTCCTGAATAAAACATATTTTTTGCTATTTTATATTTGTTCCTCGCTCCAACTGTCTGTTGTGCCTGAACATTACAAAAACAAAGAATAACAAAAAGAAAAATCAATGAAA
>CADAWZ010000186.1 GCA_902791745.1 uncultured bacterium | reverse complement strand
ATTGATTCAGACATTATATTTGATTCAGGAGCTTATTCAATGGCTTCTCCTGTCGTTCTTGCAAGAGGAACTATCGCAGGAGCAGGTGCATATAATTGTGAAAACATAAAAATAAGAGGTCGTGCTGTTGCTACAAATTTGATTCCAACATCTGCATTTAGAGGTTTTGGAGCTCCACAGGCATTTTTTGCTATGGAAAGACATATAACAAGACATGCAGAAAAATTTGGATTTGATCCTGCTGAATTTAAGCGTAAAAATCTTTTAAAAACAGGAGATGTAACAGCTACTGGTCAGCATTTGGTCGATCCTGTTGCTCTTGATAAATGTATAAATGCTTTGTTTGAAAAATTTGACTATCCAAACTTATATAAAAAATATTCAAAACAGCCTGTAAATACCAAAAAACGTCGTGGAGTTGGTTTTTCTGCAGTATTTCACGGGGCAGGTTTTACAGGTAGAGGAGAAGATTATATAAAAGCAAAAGCTGGAGTAAGGGTTCGTGAAGATGGAAAAGTTGAACTTCTCTGTTCTACAACTGAAATGGGACAGGGAATGAGGACTATTCTTCCACAGATTGCAGCAGAGACAATGCATATTCCATTTGAACAGGTAAAAGTTGCCACGACAGATACAAAAGATGTCCCAGATAGTGGTCCAACTGTCGCTTCAAGAACTACAATGATCGTTGGAAAAGTTTTGCATGAGGCTTCTAAAATTGCATTAGATACGATAATTGAAACCATTTCAAAAGAGTATAATTATCCAAAAGAAGAAATAAATTGTGTTGACGGAATTTTTTATTTCAATGATGAAAAAATCTGTGAGATGAAAGACATCAATGCACTTTTAAAGAAACATTCGATTGACACGAGTTTTTATTCTCGTTATTCGACACCTCCAAGTATTAATTGGAATGAAAAGACTTTTCACGGGGATGCTTATTCAGGTTATGCTTGGGCTGCCACAGGCTGTGAAGTTGAAGTCGATCTCGAAACTTATGAGATAACAGTTTTGAGACTTATTACTGCTTGCGATATTGGAAAAGCCATAAATCCAATACTTGTTGAAGGGCAAATTGAAGGTGGAGCTGTTCAGGCTTTGGGATATGCTCTAACTGAAGATATAATAATGAAAGATGGCAAAATTCTAAATAATAGATTTGCGAATTATATAATTCCTACTACAGGAGATGTTCCAATGGTTGAAGCCATCGTTATTGAAGAGCCATTTTGGAATGGACCATTTGGTGCAAAAGGACTTGGTGAAATGCCTTGTGTATTTGTCGCTCCTTGTGTCGCTGATGCTGTCAGTATGGCAACTAATATTGATGTTTGTGAGATTCCAATTACTCCTGAAAAATTATTCTCTTTGAGCAGAAAGGGGGAAAAATAATGAAGATAAATTTTAATATCAATGGAATAGTAAAAGAATTGGATGTTCCTCCTCAGAAACCGATGTGTGATGTTTTAAGAGAGGATTTTGGATTGACAGGAACAAAAATTGGTTGTCGAGAAGGTGAATGTGGGGCTTGTACCATAATTATGGATGGAAAAACAGTAAATTCTTGTCTTGTTCCTGCAGTTTCTGCTGATGGAAGAGAAATTTTGACTATTGAAGGAATACAGAAATTTCCAGAAACAGAGATTATAAATGACAATTTCAAAAAAGTTGGTGCTGTCCAATGTGGTTATTGTATCCCTGGAATGGTTATGTCTTCCTATGCTCTTTTGAAAGAAAATAAAAATCCAACTGAAGATGAAATTAGACAAGGATTGTCTGGTAATCTCTGCAGATGTACTGGCTATAAACGCATTGTTATGGCTGTAGAAGGCTCAGCTCGTGATTTAAATAATATTGAAGGAGAAAATTAATTATGAAAAATATGAATGGATTTCTCCCTTTAACTTTAGAAGAAGCTCTTTTGATTTTAAAACACTCAGATAAAAATGGAAGAAGAGTAAGAGTAGTTGCTGGCGGAACAGATGTAATGGCAAGAGGAAATGGAAATCAATCATTTTTCCTTGATTATATTTTGGATATTTCTGCATTAAAAGAAATTAAAGAAATAAAAACTTCTGAAGATAGAATAATAATTGGGGCAGGTTGTACACATGCTCAAATTGCCAAAAGTATACTTTTAAAAAATCACGCTTCTATACTTACAAAGGCATCTTCTGTCATAGGTTCTCCACAGATTCGAAATAGAGGAACAATAGGTGGAGTAATTCAGCCAGATGAACTTCTAACAGAAATTTCAGTAGATATGCTTGGTGAAAATGAATTTACAGATTATAGAAGAAGTGCAACAAGAAAAGCACTGGCTATAAGTAAATCATCTGTTGCTTTTAGAGCAATTAAAAAAGAGGGAGTTTTAGTCGGGGTAAAAATTGCTCTTGGAAGTGTTGGTCCAACAATAGTTTTGGCACATAATTGTGAAAAATTGATAGAAGGAAAAAAGATTGATGAAGAATTATTATCACAGATTCCTTCTGCTGTACAGGCTGATTGTAAGCCAATAGATGATCTCCGTTCTACAAAAGAATATAGATCGCATGTTATTGGTGTTTTTATTTCGGAAATTCTTAGAAGTTGTTAATATTTCTTTCTAATTATGACTAAATAGCAAGTTTTACTTTTTAGGTGAAAGATGTTCACTTTAACATTTTTCTCGCAGATTAAGAATTTTATTTAGCTACTATGAAAAAACAGATTCCGTTCCAGTTTTTAACGGGTCTGTGAAAAAAAGTAAATAGAATAGATGTCATTGCGAGGGAGCTATGCGACCGTGGCAATCTCAACCACTTAATTTAAATTTAGTAATTTATAAAACAGATGGAGTACAACATTATAAATAGAGCCGATCTATTTAATTTTTGAGTAAATAATAATTTACAGGCTTAGATTGCCACGGCTACGCCTCGCAATGACATCTGAGGCAAATTAGAGGCAGTTTTGGTCGATTTTAAAATATTAATTATCACAACGAGTTACTTTGCAAAAAAACACGCAACAAAAACAATGACAGAAGAGATAAAAATACGGACAAAAAACTAACGACGGAAGACAGAAGAGAAAGCAAATTCGCTCCTTTCCTAAAGAAAAGGAGAAAAAACATATATGCAAAAGCTACCTATTGGTATTCAAAATTTTGAAACTATTCGTACAAATAATTATCTTTATGTAGATAAAACTAAGCATTAAAAATTGATATGAGTTGTTTAGGCTCTTATCAAGATAAGAAAGAGTTAAATAAATCAATTATAAATTATTTGGAAAATTTTATATTTCTAAATGA
>CADAWZ010000185.1 GCA_902791745.1 uncultured bacterium | reverse complement strand
AGCTAAGAAAAAACTTGAACTCGATGCTAATATTCAACAAAAGTTAACTCCTGAATCTGAAACAGATTTCGTTCCTTCATATATGGCTGATGTTGAAAAACTTGTTGAACAACAGAGAATCAGAATGAATGATCCAGATTTCATTATAACAGCCATGACTCCAGAAACTAAGTCTGATAGTAATTCTTCTGTAAACAATGTATTGGCTTCATATCCTGCAAGAAGTTTTCAGATGTCTTTAACAGGCAGATATACAACTGTTATAGATTTCTTGAAACAACTTGGAGCACTTAAATTGAAAAGACTTGTTACTGTAAGTAAGTTGACATTATCTGGAAGTCCAGATAAAGACAATTACTCTAAGTCTCCAATGTTAACTATTACAATGCCCATTTCTGTGTATTTGAGAAAGGAGGGCAATTAAATGAGAGATATTTTCAAATTTATTGGTAAAATTGGAGTTCTTTCTCTTGCTTTTGTATGCTTTACAGCTTCTTCTTTTGTAGCTAATGCTCAAGAGTCTTCTGTTACATCTGGTAAAATACAAATAGATAATGAAAAAGCTACTAAAGCTTCAGAATCTTCTTCATCTTCTTCTAATTTTAGAGTTGTTGATTCTAAGCCTTATAGATTTGCTCAAGGTCAGCGTGACCCATTTGTTCCATTTGGTGGTAATGTTGCCCCAATGCCAGTTGAATCAAAGACAGCTTTTGATATAAATTTGGCTGAAGAATCTAAGAAAGAAAATGGAGATGTTTCTTCTAAAGAAGAAAAGGATGTAGATGAGCCTATAGTTCTTCCTGTTAAAGCAACAGGAGTTCTTCTTGCAAATGATCATTCTTTTGCAATTCTTGCACCTGCTGTAGATGAGAAGTCTGGAAAGTCTGGAAAAGATAAAACTTCTGATAGCTTTTTAGTAGGAGTTGGAGACAAAATAGGTGAATATACTGTACAAAGTATAAGTAATGATAAAGTCATTCTTTTATGGCAAGGAAAACCTTATAGTGTACCAGTACAGAAATATGCACCAAAGGGAAAAGATGGTAAAGTTGTTGTTGGAGAAGCTCCTACTCAGCCAACTCTTCCAGTTCCTGAAATAAAGAAAAAAGAAGAAAAGAAAGATGTTTCAGAAAAGAAATCTGATGTATCAAATGCAGAATCAAGTAATAGTAATTCGTCTGAATCTTCAGAAAAAGAACTTAGGAGGTTTTCTCTGAATTATGATTAAGGTCGAAGGATTGAAGAATACTTTTTTCAGTCTTCTAAGTTTTGCCCTTGTTACTGCAGCCGCCGCTCCTGCAATAGCTGCTCCTGCTGCAAATTCTACTCAGGTAAAAGCTGTTCAGAAGTCTGATTCTCAAATAGCTCAAAAAGATAAAAAAGTTGTAAAATCAAGCAAATCTGAAGTAAAGAAAACTCAAAAGAGTACAAGTTCTAAAAATGCAAAAGTTTCAAAAAAGAATTCAAAAAGTGCATATAATGCAGCTGGTAAGTCAGAAGCTCCTGCAAAACTCGTATCACTTGATTTAGTAAATGCAGATTTGATTTATGTTCTTAAAATTCTTGCAAAAGAATTGGGTATGAACATTGTTACTGACCCTACAGTACAGGGATCTGTTACTATGACATTAAAAGATGTACCAGCTTCTGGAGCTTTGAATATCGTAGTAAAAATGAGTGGCTATGATTATAAGAGAGTTGACAATACAATTGTTGTTGGCGATCCAAAACTTCTTGCTACAATTCCTTCAAATATAATGAATGTAAAGAAAGGTGCTGAAATAACTCAGGCTATTCCTCTTGAGCATGCTAAAGCTGCAGATATTTCAAGTATGGTTTCTGCTTCTTATCCTGATGCAAAAGTTCAATCAGATCCAAGAGGTACTGCTCTTATTGTAAGTGCTGATCCAGATAGCATGAAGGCTATTCGTTCATTTGTATCACAACTTGATTATGATGTACCTGCTCCAATTCCTCCAAGAACTGAAATTGTAGCTCTTAAGGGTGCAAAAGGCGAAGAAATTTTGCCTATTCTTCAAAAATTGGTTCCTACACTTTCTTATGATGTTGATAAGAGATTAAATTCTCTTATTCTCACAGGTGATGAGGCAAGTGTTTCATTATGCAAGGATTATCTTGAACAACTCGATGCTCATCTTCAACAGATTTCACTTGATGTAAAAGTTGTTGATTTGACAGAATCAGGTTCGAAATCATTTGGTGGTCAATGGGGTACTTCTTCCGATAATATTGGTGGTGGAATGCTCGTTGATACAACTTTAACTGAATTCCCAAGCAATAAAAGTGGTGGTTGGGATGGAGATTATTCTGTTATAAGTGGAGAAAAACCAGTATATGATTCTCAAACAGGTCTCCGCTATGAGCCAAATATTGTCAATTATAGTGATCTTTGGCATCCAACTCCTACATATGCTTCTGGCTCTCAAGGAACAAATTATCCTATGCCAATAGGATATTTTACAAGATCTGGTTTGGTTCTTCAGTTCCAACTTCAGGCTTTAATAACAGCAACTGAAGCTAAGGTTCTTGCATCTCCAAGACTTACAACAAAATCAGGTGAAAAAGCAGAAGTTCATATTGGTGAAAGATACCCAATAGTTTACTACGATCCAAGAGCTGGACAATATCAAGTACAGTATGTTGATATCGGTACAAATCTCGAATTGACTGCAACTGTTCTTCCAGATGGATATGTAGAATTGAATATGAAACCAGATATTTCTAACTTGCTTGGTCTTGTAAACGATCAGTATCCAAGAACAGCTAACAGAACTGCAAATATCACAATGAGAGTAAAAGATGGCGATACAATGGTTCTTGCTGGTCTTTTAAGAGAAGATGAACAGAAAACAACTCGTAAAGTTCCTCTTCTTGGTGATATTCCGATAATTGGACACTTATTTAAAACAGAATCTGTTGACAAATCTAAGAATGAAGTTGTTATTATGGTAACACCTCAGATACTTGTTGATTAGTCGTTAAAATAAAAATATTTATTGCAATATAAGGGATCGTCTTTTTTAAGGCGGTCCTTTTTTATAGAGAGTTCACCATTAGACTTAATAATAGGTTTCTCTTATTGTTATACCTTTGAAAGTGAAGTAATTATAATGAATAATATTTTGAGTTTTATAAAAAAATATCAGGTACTAATATTAATAATGGTTGGATTGTTATTATATTTTCCAACATTATTTTTTAATATATTGAATTATGACGATGTCCCTTTTATTATGGAGAATAAATATATAAATGGCAATATTTCAATTAATTTTATAGATTTTTTTATTCCAAATTTTATTAGGCATGATCTTTATATTCCGTTTACATTTATCATATATTGGTTAATAATAAAAATATTTGGCACAAGTTCTTTTGCATTTCATTTTGTGAATATACTATTTTATATATTTTCATCAATAGCTCTTTATTATTTGTTAAAAAAGATAATAAATAATGATCTAATATCTTTTTTGGCTATAATTTTATATATACTTCATCCTTGTCATGTTGAAAATACAGCTTGGATATCAGCAATGGGGTATAATATATCATTATCATTTTTCTTTTTGTCTTTTTTATATTTTATATTCTTCGAGTCAGAAAAGTGGTCAGTCTTTAGCTGAGCACATGAATGGCTCCTTTTTTAACCTTGGTTCTTGATGTACTCTTGAATTGTGT
>CADAWZ010000184.1 GCA_902791745.1 uncultured bacterium | reverse complement strand
AAAGAAGGATAAAATTGATATCAATCGAATAGTGATAGAATAGTAAACTTAAAATCCAAACTCGATCGAGTTTGGAAGCACATATTCCCCATTTAGGGAAACTAATATTAAAGTCAATCGAGGCTTTCGCCTTTATTGGCGAAAGCCTCGATTTTTTTTGAGAAATTAATAATGTTAACATTTTTGTAACATATTTTTTCAAGTTTCTACTCAAAACTTCTTTTAGCAGTAACCCTATAGAGCTAAAATTTTTCAAAAAAAATTAAAATTTCATATTTTTTATAATGTGGCTATTTTATAACCATAAAAAAATATATTTGCTCCTGAATTTTTAAAAAATTTAGGACAATAAAAAACAGGAGGTTTTTATGAAAAAACTATTCAAATTTACTTGTTTGTTTCTATGCCTTCTAATCATAGGAACATTTACCGTCGCATGTGGTGGCGGAGGAGGTGGCTCATCCGCTGATGGTGGATTTTATTTTCCAATAAATAACAACGGAAATAATGGAACAAATCCTACTTCACCTGATGCTGAATATTCTTTTGACAATACAAAAGAAGCCTCAGTTAGTTTCACAGACGGAAAAACAGAAAAAGATACCCCTACAATTTCTTCTTTAGAATCAACTCTTTCTATCGAAATGCCAGATGCATGGGAAATCACAGACACAAAAAATGTAGAAGGATTGACAAAAGGAAATTATAGGCTTATAAATACTTGGCTTTACACAACTAATGATTCAGGTTCTGCTTCAGATAAATTAACATTTAATCTTCCTGTAAATTCTGGAGACAGAAGAACAGAAAAAGTCAAAATTAAATCAGGAAATAAAACATATACTTTAACTGTCATTCAAGCTGGTTTTGCAGAAGACCCTGAAAAAAGAGGAAATATTTCAGCTGATAAAACATTATTTGAAGTTGATTCTCTTTCTCAAACAAATGCAGATACAAATCAACAAACTGGTATAAATCTAAATAGCACAAAAGAAAAAATTAATATAACTGCTCCAGATTTTCAAGGTGAACTTAAAGTTTTAGGTGGTCAATCAAATGATGTTTCTGGTTCTGTTGCAGTTGACAATTACAGAGTAATTGATTTAACAATTTATGAAAATCCTCTCGGATACAGAGAACGCAAAATTAGAATATTTGCAAATACAGATTATATAGACATAACAGTAAAGCAAGATGGAGCATTTACAGTTGGACAAGGAACAAAAGATGATCCATTCATCATATCAAGTTTAGATGATTTAAATAAATTATCAAGAGTTGGGTCATTAAGTAGTTATAGTAATATTATGTTTGCAGATAAAAATTTTAAAATAAATTCTGATATATCAGGCATAACATCTCCAATAGTTCTTCCAACCTACTTTGGCGGATATGGAAAAAATTGCACTATCGATGGAAATGGTAAAAAATTGACAGCAAATATAAATGTTACAAATGGAAATGCTTCATTATTTCTTGTCAGTGGAGCAACAATTAAAAATTTGACAGTAGCAGGAAAAATTACTGCTAATAGTGATAATAATAATACTTATTATGCATGTGGAATAGCATATGGATCTGCAACAATAAGTGATTGTATAAATGAAGCTGAAGTTACTGCTAATGGTTATGCTTATGGCATTTGTAATGGTGGCACAGTAACAAATTGTACAAATAAAGGCAAAATTACTGGTCATTCAGCATGTGGCATAGGTGGTTCAACTGTAACTGATTGTACAAATAAAGGAGATGTGACAGCTACAGATGAATACAGTGGTTATGCAGGTGGAATAACAATTTCAATAAGTGGTGGTACAATAACAAATTGCATAAATAAAGGCAAAATTACTGCTTCTGGAAGTTCTTCTCCTTATGCTGGAGGAATAGTCGCTAGTACTTCCGAAGGAAGTACAATAAGTAATTGTACCAATGAAGGAGATGTGACATCTTCAGGTCATGCAGGTGGAATTGTTGGTTATTCTTTTAGAACAACAATAAAAGATTGTCAGCATAAATCAGGAATTGTAAAAGGTGAAGTTGATGAGTATAGTAATCATTCAGGATATATTGCAGGTTATGCTTCAGATGAATCAGGATTAAAAATTTCAGGTTGTAAATACAAAAAAACAACAGGCTCTACAGCCACAAAAGGAGTTGGAAATTATGAAGATTCTGAATCAGGCTGTGAAAATAATTAAACAATATAACATATAACTAAAAAAGACAGTCAAATTCAAAATTGAATTTGACTGTCTTTTTTTATTATAAATTAAATACCAAATTTAGTAGATAACTAAATACAAAACACAAAACGGAACTGCAAGAGGAAGTTTTTTTTCACTCTTTCGCTACTTTTACTCCATTTACTGAATTTGCTCCCCAATTTGGATAACCCTTTTGAAATTTTAATTCTTCTCTATCTGTATAATTTATATTTGGAACACATTCAAAAGCATTTTCTGCAATGACTTTTACAGAATCAGGAATTATCAAATTTAGAGATGTACAATCTGAAAAAGCATATGATTCTATCTTTTTT
>CADAWZ010000183.1 GCA_902791745.1 uncultured bacterium | reverse complement strand
CAATGGAAACTCCTATATATCTTGCAATGGCTCAATAAGAGAAAAAATATTGGCACGAAAAGCTGGTATTGGTTCTTATGGAAAAAATCAAATAATATCGAATGAAAAATATGGCTCTTACATAATAATAGGCTTGCTTGTAACAGATATTGAATTTGAAAGAGACAAACCAGCTGAAATGTTTGATTCATTTTGCAAAAATTGCAATCTGTGTGTAAAACATTGTCCAACAGGTGCTATAAATTTAGACGGAAATTTTACAAGAGAAAAATGTCTTCAATATATGGGGCAGAATATCGAATTAAAAGAAGATCAAATAAAATTTTGGGGTAACAGATTTTATGGCTGTGAAATCTGTCAAAAAGTATGTCCTAAAAACAAAAATATTCCTCGAAGAACTGACTATCCCGAAAATGGAAAAATAGGAGGCTCTGTATATCTTCCTGAGATAATATTTCTATCAGATGAGCCCTCAGTTGGGTTGAACCAGAGGCACTTATAAAAAATGCACTTATTGCATTGAGTAAGACGGAAGAAGGGAAAAAATTTGTTATTGAATTTATAGAAAATGGAAGAGAAGATATGAAGGAAATTGCAGAAAAAATTTTAGAAAAATCGAGTGTGTGAAATTTTTTCTGTATTTATCGAAATAGTTTTCTGGGTAACACAATGAACTGAATAGAGCGAAGCGGAGTTGAAGTAAATGTATTCCACAGAAAACTAAATGATATTTTTATTTACAGAAATTTCTACACAGACTCGAAAAATCATAAAAATAAAAAAGCAGAAAGTGAAAAATATCGTGAAAATTACAAAAGACTGGAAAATTTATTTATTTTGCATATTTTTATGTGAATTTGTTGGGATAGTATCTGCATTTTTTACAAGAGAAGATGTCAAAATATATGGAACAACGATAATTAAACCTTTATTATCGCCTCCTTCTCTTATTTTTCCTATAGTTTGGACTATTCTCTATGCACTTATGGGAATTAGCATTGCCAAAATTTATTTATCTGCTCCTTCAAAAGAAAAAACAACAGCTATTGTGCTTTTTGGCACTCAATTATTTTTAAATTTTTGTTGGAGCTTTATATTTTTCTCTTTTCAAGTATTTGGAATTGCTTGCTTTTGGTTGTTAGCATTGCTAATAAGTGTAATTTTTATGATTATTTATTTTAGAAAAATAGACAAATTCAGTGGCAATTTACAAATACCATATTTAATTTGGCTTGCTTTTGCATTTTATTTAAACATCAGTGTTTACTTCTTAAATCGTATATAAAATTATTGTTAAAACATTGCCATTTTTTTTTGTTATGTGCTAAAATAAAATTTAAAGAAAAAAGAGGAGAAAATAACATGCAAATATTACCTATTGGTGAACAAAATTTTACAGAAATACGTAAAAATAATTGGCTTTATATTGATAAAACAAAACAAATATTACAAATGACAGAAAATGGAAAATACTATTTTCTTTCCCGTCCTCGTAGATTTGGTAAATCACTTACTATATCTACACTTGAAGCAATGTTTCAAGGAAAAGCTGAATTATTCAAGGGATTATATGCAGAAAATTGGGTAAAAGAACAAGCTAAAAAGCCTAATCCAGTTATAAAACTTGATATGAGTCCTTTAGGAAACTATTATAAAGAAGAAGATTTAGATAATTCAATGTTAAATTATTTTGAACTATTTCTTTTTTTAAACGATTTTAATATCCCAATGAAAAACAATGCAGAAAATATGTTTGCAAATATAATCACAAAATTATATAAACAATTTGGTCAAGTCGTTGTACTTATTGATGAATATGACAAACCTATAACAGATAACATAGATGATTTAGAAAAAGCTAAAACCGTAAGAAAATATCTGCGTTCTTTTTATACTGTTTTAAAAACTTATAGTGCATATTTAAGATTTGTCTTTATAACTGGAATTTCTAAATTTAGCAAAGTTGGAATTTTTTCAGGACTAAATAACTTAAAAGACATATCAATGGCTGAAAAATATAGTGATATTGTTGGATATACACAGGAAGAACTCGAAGACAATTTCTCTGATTGGATTGAAAAAACAGCATTAAAGAAATCAATGGATAAACAAGAGCTTCTGGATAAAATAAAAAAATATTATGATGGATTTTCTTTTGACGGAAAAATGAGAGTATATAATCCATTTTCAGTTTTAAATTTCTTTGATGAAGGATATTTTTATAATTATTGGTATAATTCAGCCACCCCCTCATTTCTTGTAAAATATCTTAAAAAGCATGATATTAAAAGCCCTGATTCATACATAAATAAAGAAGTTGTTGCTGATTTTACAAATTCAAGTGAAATAGAAACAGCAAGTGTTGAAAGTTTTTTATTTCAAGCAGGCTATTTGACAATAAAGAAAAGAGATGAGCAATTAATAACTCTTGATTATCCAAATAAAGAAGTTAGTAGTTCAATGGCTGGATTATATCTTGAAAATATGTACAACATTGAAGAATATGCAACATTGGGAAATAGAATTTGGAAAGCATTAAAAGTTGGAAACATTGAAAATACGGTAGAACTATTTAATCGAGCATTAAAACCTATTCCCTATGATGACTTTTCTGAAAATACAGAAAAAAATATTAAAAATAAAGAAGTAGAAAGAGGAGAATATTGGTATCGCTCTTTATTTATGATGTTATTAACAGCAACTGGTTTAACTGCATATCCTGAACCTCATGATTTTCAAGGTCGTTCTGATATTGTTATTCCATTTGATGAGCATATAATTATTATTGAATTTAAATTCGCCCAAAAATCTTCTGAAGTAGAAAATAAAAGAAAATTAGGCGAAAAACAAGTTAATCAATATGCAGAAACTTATGCAAACCAAAGCAAAAAAGTAATTACAGCAGTATTTATTGCTGATGATGAAAAAAGACAAATTGTTTTATAATTTTTTCATTTATAGCTTTAAAGGAAAAATTATTTTTATATCAAATTTTAAAGATTGTATAAATTCAAATTTTTAGTACAAATTTAAAAGTTAATATAAGACCAATCAGTCATTAG
>CADAWZ010000182.1 GCA_902791745.1 uncultured bacterium | reverse complement strand
TGGAAATGTTGGATTATTAAATCTTTTATTTCCTATATCTGTGTCAATTGCAAAAGAAGCCAATTGATGAGAAGCCCAGTCTATAGAGTAAGAATCTTCACCTTTTTTTCTATATTGTAACATTTCAACAATTCTTTTCATTGAAGAAATGCCTTCAATAGTTACATTCATTTTAGGGTCATTAATAATAGAATCATTGTGTAGATTTCCTTTTGCTATTATCATCTTGCCTTCATCAGCAGGCTCGTATTTTTCTGTAACAATTTTTAAATCATCAACAAAATTGGCATTTGATGTTATAAATCTAAAAGACCAATAAAGGCAAAGTAAGCCAAGTCCAAAGCAGATTATCTTTCCAATAATTTGTATTATATTTAAATTTTTGAACATTTTTTCTTATTTTTTTATTACTCGTTTTTCTGAAGAAGTGATTGAATCAGTTGGACAAACCAAAACGCATAGGTGACAACCTAAACATTTTTTAGGATCGAGTATAGGTTTTCTATTTTCCATACGAATAGCTTGATGTCCGCCATCGGCACAGGATATTTGACAGCGACCACATCCTATGCAAGTTTTTCTATTGAATTTTGGATAAACAACTGTATCTCTTTCTAAAACATCGGTGGTATCGCTGATGTATGGAAGAGATAGACCAATTACTTCTTGAATATTGCTAAACCCTTTTTTATGAAGATAATAATTAAGTCCATCTTTCAAATCATCGATTATTCTATAACCATATTGCATTACAGCAGTTGTTACTTGAATAGAGTTTGAGCCTAAAAGAATGAATTCCAAAGCATCTTTCCAAGTTTCTATGCCTCCCATACCACTTATATACATTTTGCTGAGATTTGGATTATTCCTCAATTCAGCAATAAATCTTAAAGCTATAGGTTTTACCGCATTTCCACTATATCCACCTACAGCTGACATATTTTTTACAGCAGGTGAAGACACATATGTATTTTGATCTATTTGCATAATGCTTTTTATTGTATTGATTGTAGCAATACCGTCTGCACCACCTCGTTTTGCGGCTTCCGCAACTTCATTCATAGAGTCAATATTTGGTGTAAGTTTTGCCAAAACTGGAAGTGATGTTCCTTTTTTAGATGCATAAGTGAAACGCTCTACTAAATCTTGAGATTGGCCTATGGTTGATCCTAAATTACCATCCATCATATTGGGGCAGGAAAAATTCAACTCAATTGCGTCTGCACCATTCTGTTCGCAAATTTTTGACAAGTATTCCCATTCTTCATCATTTCTACCCATTATGGAAGCAAGTATAAACTTATTAGGATAATCCCTTTTTAATTGTCTAAAAACTTCCATATTTTCTTCAACACTGTGATCTGAAAGTTGTTCTATGTTCTTGAAACCTACAATACTTCCACTATCTCCTGTTATTGCAGCAAAACGTGGAGAAGTTTCATGTATTTCAAAATTGCATATTGTCTTAAAAGCTGCTCCAGCCCAACCTGCATCAAAAGCTCTTGAACATGTATCATATGTACTTGCTACAACAGAAGAAGACAGAAGAAATGGATTTTCTAATGGAATACCACAAAAATCTGTTTTCAACCTATCATAATTATCAGGTAAAGGAATATTTAATGTGGGAACAACTTCATCTTGCAATTTATTGATAAGTTTTTTTATAGATACAAGACCTGAGCGAAGGCAGGCTTTTTCACAAGGAGCATCACAGTCAGCACATGTCTTTTTACTTTCTTTAAGTGTGGCTGCTGCATGCACTTCTCCATCTAACCAAATACTTCTCAATAATTTGTCTGGATTTAATTTTTTAGGACAAGCCTCACTACACGGTGCATTACCACATAGTGAACAATATATCATATCTTTGCGTCTAATAAATGGATGTAAAATCATAGTTAATCTCTTTTCATTTTGTGATAATTTTTTTTCAGAATTAAACCTTTGATATTCTTCCTTTAAAAACATAAATCCTGCAATTATAGTATTTTATCTATTGACAATTTCTAATTTGAAATGACATTTTTTTATAATTTCTTTAATTGCCAAGTTTAATAAAAAAATTGAATTTAAATAGGTGAAATTTTATCGTTATAAAATAATAAATAAGTAAATATATATAAAAAATTGGTTGAGAAATTATATTTTTTTGAGGTGAAAAAATAATGGCTAAAGAAGAAAACAAAAAATTAAATAAGAATATTATTTATGCTGTTATTTGGGTTATTATTTTAATTGTATTTTGTTTTCTTGCTTCTTCTGAAAAAAATCTTATTGGTTTTCAGATAAAAAAAATATTGGCTGAAAATGGAAATGTAGATGCTCAAAATATACTTGGTAATATGTATTTTGATGGAGATGTTGTTGAAAGAAATTATGAAGAGGCTTTAAAATGGTACAAAATGTCTGCTGATAAGGGTGATTCAAAGGGACAAAATTCTTTAGGTTTTATGTATTCTAAAGGTTTAGGAGTTGAAAAGAATCTGGTAAAGGGCTTTGAATATTATAAAAAGTCTGCTGAACAGGGAAATGATGTTGCCCAGTATAATTTGTTCTCTGTATATAATCTTGGACAAGGTGCAAAAGTTGATAAAAAAGAGGCTTTGAGGTGGCTTACAAAATCAGCAGAAAATGGAAATTCCGAAGCACAAGGACTTCTTGGATATATATATTATCAAGGAGAAATT
>CADAWZ010000181.1 GCA_902791745.1 uncultured bacterium | reverse complement strand
AGAAATTTCTACACATACTCGTTTTGAGACAAGACTGATGATCATTTCACACCAAAAATTGGTGATATGGTGACTAAAAAGGGAGATACAATGTCAAAATTTTATGCTATTGAATCGACTTATGAAGGTGAAATATCTGAAAATACCAATTATTCTGCTTTGGGAAGAGCTGGAAGAGATAAAATAAGAGAACCAGAGGAACGAGAAATGTCTATAGTTCCTTATGGAACAGATGTAAATTTTCTTCCACAAAGAGATCCTGTCGGAATGGCAAAAGGCAGAAAAACGAGTTGGTTTAAAACTGGAGATGAAAAAGTTTGTGCTGTTGCACTTATTCCACCTATTGGATATACAAGGACTCTTTTGCCAGCATATCAGATAAAGAAAAATATAGAAATGCCATTTTTTGCTTATACAATGGGAGCATTTAAAGATGGTGAAATATATATAGCAGCAATAGAAACAGATAAATCTTTGAGATGGGATCCTTCTCAGTACAATGGACCAGATCTTGAGAAAAAAATAAAATTAAAAATTAAAAAATATCCAAAAAATAGGCTTTTGAAACATCTTTCTAAATGTGCTTTAGAATATGGTTGTTGGAATGCCCAAAATATTTTTTATGACAGATGGGAAGGTGGAATACCTGTTTCAGAGTCTTGTAATGCTGATTGCTTGGGTTGTATTTCTAAAAAGAGAAAAACAAAACTTCAATCACCACAAAATAGAATAACATTTTCACCAACCGTTGAAGAAATTGTAGAAATTGCTGTTCCACATCTAAAAATGGGAAGAGCTATAATAAGTTTTGGACAAGGTTGTGAAGGTGAACCTTTGACAAAATCAGATTTGATAGCTTCTTCTATTTCTTCAATAAGAAAACAGACTGACAAGGGAACTATTCATATAAATACAAATGGGGTTTTGACAAATGGTCTTGAAAAGTTGATAGATGCAGGTTTGGACAGCGTAAGAATAAGTATGAATTCTGCAGTAAAAGAGACTTATGATTCATATTTTCATGTAGGAGAACATGGATTTGAAAATATGAAAAAGTCTGTCAAACTTGCTAAAGATAAGGGACTATTTGTATCTATAAATTATTTGATTATGCCTGGTGTAAATGACAATGAAAACGAAGCAAAAGAATTTTTAAAATTTATAGAAGAATATAAGCCCGATATGATACAAACAAGAAATTTAAATATCGATCCAGAAATTTATTTTTCAAATATGCCTACATTAAAAGGAAAATCATTAGGTATTGTTAATCTACTTGACGAGATAAAAAAGATTGACGATAAAGTCATAATAGGAAATTTCAACAGAGCATTAAAAGATTGATAAAATACATAAAGTAAAGGATATTTTTGTACAAAATAAAATATATAATATATGAAATATTTTAGGAAATAATTATATCAACGACTTTAATCCAAATTTTAATGGGGTTTCAGTCGAATTTTTTTATAATAATTTTTATAATAATATTATGAAGTATTCAAAAGTTTTTATAGATTCAATAGGATATGAGCTTCCCTCATTAACTGTTCTTACATCTGACTTAGAAGAACAGCTGGAAAGTGTTTTTGATAGATTACATATTCCAATGGGACAAATAGAAGCACTTACAGGTATATATGAGAGAAGATGGTGGGAGCCAGGTGTAAACTTAGCAGAATGTGCTGCAAAAGCTGGTCAAAAAGCTCTTGATAAATGTAATGTAAAACCTGAAGATATAGGAATGGTCGTATATTCAGGCGTTTATAGAGAAGAATTTGAACCTGCAGCTTCTACGATGGTAGCTTCAAAACTTGGAATAAGTGAAGATTCAATTATATTTGATGTCAGTAATGCCTGTTTAGGTGTTATGAATGCGATTCTTGAAGTAGCAAATCACATTGAATTGGGACATATAAAAGCAGGTCTTGTAATATCTGCAGAATCGGCAAGAGAAATAAATGAACTTACAATAAAAAGACTTCTTGAAGGTGGAAGCCTTGAATTTTTCCTTTCTTCAATAGCAACTTTAACAGGTGGAAGTGGTGCTGTTGGAATAATTGTTACAGATGGTTCTTTTGGAGAACAAAGAAGAAAACTTGACTGTGCAATTATAAAATCTGCCTCTCAATTTAATCGCCTTTGTAGATGGGGAATGGAAAAATTACAAGATGGACTTGAAAGAATGTTCATGATGACAAATTCTTCAGCTGTTTTAAAAAATGGAATAATACTTGCTTTAAAGACTTGGCAATCATTTTTAAAAGCAACAGGCTGGACTATAAATGATATAAAAAGAACTATATGTCATCAAGTTGGAATGGCACACCAAAACAGCCTTTTAAAAGCACTTTCTATTCCACTTGATTTGGATTTTGTTACATATCCATATTTGGGAAATATAGGACCTGTTTCACTTCCTATTACAGCAGCTATTGCTGAAGAAAGAGGTTTCTTACAAAATGGTATGAAAACTTCTTTTATGGGAATTGGAAGTGGACTTAATTGTATGATGCTTGGAGTGGAATGGTAAATGAAAGAGGAAAACAATTTATATCCTTTTAAAAGCAATTATCTTGATATAAAAAAAATAAAAATGCATTATCTGGATGAAGGAAGTGGAGAACCACTTTTGATGTTGCATGGAAACCCAACTTGGTCTTTTTTTTATAGAGATTTAATAAAAAAATTTTCAACAAAATATAGATGTATAGTTCC
>CADAWZ010000180.1 GCA_902791745.1 uncultured bacterium | reverse complement strand
CTAAAGGTGATAAGGAAATTTTAACTCTTGATTATCCAAATTTAGAAGTTCTTGGCTCAATAAGTAGTTTGTATTTAAAAGATATTTATCATATAGAAAATTATTTACCGTTGGGAAATGCTCTTTGGAATGCAATAAAAACATTAAAAGATGGCAATGTTGAAGAAATAGTTAGCATATTTAACAGTGTTTTAGAAAAAATTCATTATAATGACTTTCCACAAAATCAAAATGAAGCCTATTATCGTTCATTATTTGTAGTATTGCTTCGTGGTGGTGCAGGTGTAAGTTCCTTTCAAGAATCTTATACTAAAGATGGTCGAGTTGATATAGTTATTCCTTTTGATGATAAGATAATAATAATTGAGTTTAAATTTGCCAATACTTCAAAAGAAGTAGATAAAAAGAGGATAGAGGGGCAAGAACAAGTCAAACGATATGCTGAAAGTTATAAAAATGAGCTAATAGTTAAAAACTCTGACGAGTTTTTAAAAAATCAGCCCCACAAGGGGGCAGGGAAGAAAATAATAACAGTTGTTTTAGTTGCTGACAATGAAAAAAGGCAAGTTGTAGTATAAATATATAAAAGAAGCTCTTATTTAGGGCTTTTTTTTTATTTGTAAAAAATCTAAAATGACAGATTTTGTCATTGTGTTTGTGTATAATATAAAATAAAAAGAGAGATTGTAAATATTAAAGCGTGTTGGTAAACTCTATTTTCACATATTTAATTATTTACGATTACGCCAATTTTTGGATATAATACACTCACTTAAACAGTTTTTTTCACAAATTAGGAGCTTTTTTATTATATCTACTTATAAACTTTATGAGATAAGAGCCTTTTATGCTTTGTTTTTACCTCAATTAGAAAATAAAAATATTAAAGTTGTATTAGTATTTTTGAAAATAGCTTTACTACATATAATTAAAAAATTGAAAGGAGATAAAAAAAATATGGGAAGAAGAGAACAAATGCAAGAAAACGCTAAGAAACATACAGCTCTTATGGATAGGGTATATTCCAAAGAAATAGAAAAGAGTATTGCTGAAACTCATTTATATGGAATAGATTTTGTTAGGGATAAAATGGATGGAAATAAGGCTGTATTTGTAGTTGAAAAGTCATATACGCAAGATAGTATTACAAAAAATGCTGGAAAAGAAAAGATTGCTGTACTTAATTTTGCAAGTTACAGGAATGCTGGTGGAGGCTTTTTGAATGGTTCAATGGCTCAAGAAGAAGCATTATGTCATTCATCATTTCTCTATAATATTCTTCGGAAATTTCCAAAATATTATGAATGGAATGAAGCAAATTATAATAAAGGATTGTATAAGAACAGAGCCCTTTATTCACCTAATGTCTTTTTTTTCGGTAATAATGATAGACATTATGTAGTTGCAGATGTAATAACCTGTGCTGCACCTAATCGTTCTATGTTGCTTAAAGATGGCAGATTTAGTGAAAAAGAAAATGAGACTGTTCTTAATGATAGAATTAGATTTATAAGGGATATTTGTGATAATGAAGGTGTTGAAGTATTGATTGCTGGGGCTTTTGGTTGTGGGGTTTTTGCTCAAAAACCTGAAACAGTGGCTCGTTTTTTTAGAGAAGTTTTTAGTAATACAAAAGTGAAGAAAGTGATATTTGCAGTTCCACCAGATCGCAATTATCCTCCATTTGAAAGAGAGTTTCGTGGGCGTTAGTGACAGCAAAAGATTAGTTCACGGATAAAATAACAAGTTAAACGATATGAAGGAAGTTATAAAAATGAATGGAAAAGATAATAACAGTAGTTTTGATTGCTGAAATGAAAAATATAAGTGGAGTGTATTGGGAGAAAAAAATATGACGATACAGGAAGCTGTAGCTGAGATAATAAGGACTCAGACGAAAGATATTTTTAAAAATCCAGATCGTTTTTTTGCTTGCCTTAGGGATTATGCACCAGAATATCCCAAAGAGGTAAAGTTTATCAGAAATAATTTTGACGATAAGCTGTTGGCATTATTTATAGATGAGACTAAAAAAGTTGCTCATCGAGTTAGATTGATAAAAGATCAACTTGAAGATTTTTGTTTTTCAGATGATAAGGTATATTTTTTCCTTGAATCTTTTGGAATTCCCCTTGGTTGGGAACAGGAGATATTAGATTTGAAAGCCGATTCTCCAATGCAAGTTCCAAGTTTTGTTCAGCAATCGAAAAAGCAACATTCAGTAAATGCTAATGTTACCGATATTTCACTAAGTGAAGATATATTGAAGCAATGGGGTTTTCAAGATAAAAATTCAATCCCAGATGTTTTGAATATTCCTTCAACATATAGATCGCCATTCGGTACGATGTATCGAATAATTAAGATTGACAGTGAAGTATTTAAGGATTGTATAAATTTAAAGGCTGTGAATATTCCTGATACTGTAACAGAAATAGGGGAAAGTGCATTTGAAAATTGCAGGGTTTTAGAAAAAATAAATATTCCTGACAGTGTTACAAAAATAGGCAGTAGAGCATTTGCAAATTGTAAATCACTAATTGATGTTAATATTCCAAGTAGTGTAAGTATATCAGAAGGATTATTTGGTAATTGTAAATCTCTTACAAGTGTTACAGTTCCTAATGGAGTAATAGAAATAGGCGATAAAGCGTTTGCAGGTTGTGTAACTTTGCCAAATATTCTAATTCCAAAGACAGTTACAAAGATAGGAAGTAGGGCATTTGCAAATTGCAAAATTCTTGAAATTATGATAATTCCTAATTCAGTTAAGGATATAGGTATAGAAGCATTTGGTGGTTGTAAAAAATTAGAGCAGTTTACACTTCCAACAAGATTTACAATTTTTAAGGATGATATAGATAAGCAGATAGATTTGACTTCAAAGGCAAATAGTGCTTTTAAAAATGCCAAAGTTGGGGATTATATAAAATTTGGCAATTATCCTCAGACATCAAGTGGTCAAAATCAACCAATAGAATGGCAGGTATTGTCAAAAGAAAATAATAAAATGCTTGTAATATCTCGTTATGG
>CADAWZ010000179.1 GCA_902791745.1 uncultured bacterium | reverse complement strand
GCTCTGTTTAGAATGCTGTACTTGATCTATTTCATAAATTACTAAATTTAAATTAAGCGGTTGAGATTGCCACGGTCGCACAGCTCCCTCGCAATGACAATACAGGGATATTTACAGACTTTCTTGGGTAGATTTTCTTTCAAACCTCAGCAGTTCATCTCTATAATAGGCATATTGTTTTTTTGTCAGTTCAAGTCTTTTTTCCAACTTTGAAATTAGATTTGTGAACAGGTCGAGATAACTCACGATTTCGTTTTGGGTTTCAAGCGATGGAAGAGGAAACTCAATGTATCTCTCTTCTGTCTCTATTTTCTGGTAGAAATTATCCAATTCTACAAAGTTTTTGGGTGCAATGCAACGAACGACATCACTTTTTCTCTTAGTATAAACTAAAAAGAAAATTCTAAATTAAAACATTCTCTGTTTTAAATAAAATAAAAAGAGAAAAATGTTAAAGTGAACATCTTATACCTGCAAACTAAAAAAGCTGACATTCGATACCTAAAAATAAAAAATCCAGTATTTTTGAAAATTGGCGTAGCAGAAAATAAAATATTTCGTTTCGTCTGTAGTATGTCCTATGTTTATTTCACTGCTTTTAAAATTATTCTTCTAATATCGTCAACAGAGGAAATTCCATCTTCTCGAGCTTCTTTTAAAATTTTAACTGCTTCATTCATATTGAACTCAAATTTAAGCCAATTTTCAAAATCTCCCCTAATAAAATGATATTTAAGAGATTCCTCTGGGATTTTGAAAATTATTTCTGCAAAATCTTTAATGTTATATACTGATATTCCAGTATATTCACCAGGAATCCAAAAATAAAATCTGTGTTCATGTGAAATTTCCTGCATATCACTATCTTGTTCTTGATATGAATTCCCATCAAATTAGATATTTTTCCTCTTGCTTCTTCAGACTTATAACTTTTTATATTGTGTTTTAGATGTTCTATTATAGATTTTGCTTTTTGTTCTGTATCTGCTTCTGCTGTCAAATGAAGAATAGGTTCATTTCTATCAGGAACAACTTGTCCCCAAGAATTTGCAAAAAATACTTTTATGCCTTCAACAGTGGAAAATGGATGGGTATCACAATAGGAATAAAAATAGCTCATTATTCTGCCTTTATCAGCAAAAGCACATTCAACATCTGCCTTTTCCATGTATAATGGAGGAATTGAATCGGCAACTTCTGCAATAGAAAGCCCTGTTTTTGCCATAAATTCGAGAATTTTAGCAATGGCAAACATTGAATCAAATCCACAGTTAAACTTAGGAAATATAAATCCTCCTCTGTGATTTCCAGCAAAAACAACATCTTTATTACTCAATGCAGATTCCATAAGTGATTGTCTATCTGATTTAGTTCTTATTACTTCTCCGCCAACATTCCACATTATTTTGTCAATAATTGCAGGAGCAGATGAAGTTACAACTAAGGAAGGTCTATCATGGACTTTTGAAACAAATAGAGTAACCAAAGTTAAAAGTTGATTCCCATTTACAAGTCTTCCTTTTTCATCAATTAAAAAGAAAGATTCTGAATCTGAGTCAAGGTATACTCCTGCATTTGCTCCTAATGTTACAACAACTTTTGAAAGTTGTGATAATTGGCTTTTCTTTGTATAAAATCCCTCTTTACTTGGGTCTATATATGAATTTATAGAAACAGTTTCACAGCCTAATTTTCCTAAAATATTTGGAAATACTGCAGATGATGAGCTGAATCCATAATCAATTACAACTTTAAATTCAGATTTTGCTATTTTTTCTATGTCGAGAGATTCAAGAAAATCATTTGAATACATCTCTATAATGCGAGGAGGAAATTCAATTTTTCCAATTTCACCACTTGAACATCGTCTAAAATCTTCTCTCGAAAATAGATTTTCAATTTTTCTTTCATTATTTTTTGATATATTTATACCTTGTTCATTGAATAATTCAATAAAAACAGAATTTGGATCATATGGTTTCATTCTGACATGAATTCCGCCAAGTGTTGGTGTGTTTCTTGTTACATGTCTTGATAATGCTGCAGGTATTACTCGAAGATCATTTACATTTATGCCTGCAGAAATTAAACCACATATAATGGCTCTGTTTATCATTCTTGAAGCAGGGTGATCATCTCTTGAGGTATTTATAACACTTTCTTTTTCAAAGCAAGCTCCAAAAGCAGAACCCAATTTTAGAGCAAACTCTGGAGTAATTTCAATATTGGAAAGACCACTTATTCCGTCTTTTCCAAAAATACTTCCAAGCCAACGACCTCCCCAAATCAAGCTCATACTTAATGTAGAACCAGCTTCTATTTTTTTGTCAGGCCATATTTTTACATTGGCATTTACTGTCGTTCCACTTGCTATAAAGCATCTATCTCCAATTATTGCACAGTCATTTGTTCTGACTTTTTCTTTTAAAACTACTCCTTTTCCAACTATTGTGCCATATATAGTACAGTGTTTTCCAATATAAGTATTACTCCAAATTATAGAGCGTTCTATTTCTGTATCTGAAGAAATTATACAGTTATCACCTATACAGGTATAGGATTTTATCTTTACTCCTTCTTTAATTTTGCAATTTTTACCAATTACTACATGTTCACCAATCTCAACAGAAGGATGGATATAAGAATTATCACCTATATTTATATATTTTTTTAATTTTTTTCCAGGTATTTCTGCATTTACCAAGCCATTGAATAGATCGTAAGATGCCTGTTTATATTGTTCTAAATTGCCTATATCACACCAATAACCATTGAGAATACAGCCACATAAAGGCATTTGTTTTGACATCATTTCAGGAAAAATATCCCTGCTGAAATCATATACTTGTCCATATTCCATCAAATCTAAAACTTCTGGGTTTATCAAATAAATTCCAGTATTAGCAGTATCTGCAAATACTTCTCCCCAAGTTGGTTTTTCGATAAACTGTTTTATATGAGAATCTCTATCAGTAATAACTAAACCAAATTCCAGTGGATTTTCAACTTTTTTTAAAAGAATAGAAGCAGCAGCTTTTTTTGATTTGTGAAATTCTATAAATTTTGTAAAGTTAAAATCGGCAAGTGCATCTCCACTTACTATCAAAAATGGTTCATCTAAAGATGAGGCTATTTTTTTTATACTGCCAGCAGTTCCAAGTGGTTCTTCTTCTACTGAATAGTGAATTGAAACTCCAAAATCATTTCCATTTCCAAAATAACTTACTATCTCATCTGCTAAATAATGAAGTGTTATGATAATGTCAGTTATATTGTGTGATTTTAAATGTTTTATCATATGTTCCATTACTGGAATATTACAAACAGGAACAAGAGGTTTAGGTGTATTCACTGTCAAAGGTCTTAGTCTTGTCCCTTCTCCACCTGCCATAACAACTGCTTTCATTTCAAAAATCCTCCATTATCTCTTTAGTCTTTTTTTCTGATCAAATCCAACTTATATCCACAAAAATTACATTGCAGAAATATACTAAGAACCTAACCCACACACAACCATCTAAATTAAAATCTCGTCAGGCTCAATCCCAACCATTATAATTGGTACAGTTGGATTTGATCTTCCCTCTCTTATTACATTTGCAACTTCAT
>CADAWZ010000178.1:2512-5368 GCA_902791745.1 uncultured bacterium | reverse complement strand
CATCACCATTTTCTGCTTTCTCTATATATTCATCAATGTTATCTGTATTAATATTTTTAAATTTTCTATCAAAATTGTGAAAAGACTTGTCAATATCTTTTCTATATTCTCCCCACATTTTCTTGTATTCACTTCTGAATGTTTCTTCATCTGTCAGTGCATATACAGGAGAGACTATAGGCAAAAATATTAGTGTAGCTATTACAATTAAAAATTGAATAAACTTGACTTGAATTTTCATCATAGATACCCCCATTTTTTTATAACTAAAATTTACAACTATTGCGAAAACAAATAATAAAGCATATTATTTAATTTCTAAGTTAGCTTGTTGTGCTATTTGATTAATGTTTTAAAATACCACAAAACAGCATCTATTTAGAAGAGAGGTCATTGCGAGGGAGCTGTGCGACCGTGGCAATCTCAACCACTTAATTTAAATTTAGTAATTTATTAAGCAGATCGGCTACAGCATGTTGAATAGAGGCGATCGACTCAATTCTTAAATAAATAATAATTTACAGGCTTAGATTGCCACGGCTAAAGCCTCGCAATGACAAAGTGGTAGTATACAGGCATATATTGGATAGTTTATAGTAAATTTTTATTTACTTATTTTCTAAAAAATCAAATAACAAAAGGCGTTAAAATCACGGCTCTATTTATCAAATAAACAAAGTTTTTGTAGTGTAATAAGTGAACGATTTCAATTTTTCTCGTCGTCTTCTTACTTTTACGGAAATCAATTTTTGTTATTAATTTTGCAGTTAAATAATTTTCAAAAATACGATACAATGTTAATATTTTTTATTTTGTAGCTGTAAGGCAATGAACTGAATCAGTTTTTTTCATAGTAGATACAAAAATTTAAATATTAATTAGCGAAAAAAACTGTCTGAAGTGAATGCCTTATTGCTAAAAATAAAAAAATAGTATTTTTGAAAATTATTATGAACTAAAAAATTGATTTCCGCTTCTCCCTCTTTATACCCCAAAACTAAAACTTACAATTTCGTCATAAGTAGAAAGAAATATTAGAAAATAGCACTAAACAAAAAAATTTAGCACACAACAAAAAATTAGTAGAAAACTATTTAAAGTCCCTTTGAAGGGATTTAGGGTTGTACTATCTGCCTATCTTTGTCATTAGCCACAAAAACTGCAGTTATTACTTTCTTGTTGCTATTTGCATAAGTCTCTGCATATTTAGCTACTTGTTCTTCACCTTGTTTCCGCATTTTTGCAACTTCAGCAGATGTTTTGGCAAATTTAAACTCAATAATTATTATGTGGTCTTCAAATTGAATCACAACATCAGAACGACCTTGGAAATTGTGAGGCTCTGGATAAGCTATTAATCCTGTTGCATTTAATAACATCATAAATAATGAACGATACCAATATTCGCCTCTTTCTGCTTCGATATTTTTTGCATTTTTTTCCTTGTTCTCCGAAAAATCATCATAAGGTATTGGTTTTAATGCTTGATTAAATAATTCAACAACATTTTCAATATTTCCAATTTTTAATGATTTCCAAATTCGATTTCCCAATGTTGCATATTCTTCAATGTTATACATATTTTCAAGATATAATCCAGCCATTGAACTACTAACTTCTTCATTTGGATAATCAAGAGTTATAAGTTTTTCTTCTTTTTCCTTTATAGTCAAATATCCAGCTTGATATAGAAAACTTTCAACACTTGCAGTTTCTATTTCTCGTGCATCTGCAAAATGAATATCAACTTCTTTATTTCTATATAAATCAGGTTTTTTAACTTTATGTTTTTTTAGATATTTAGCAAGAAAAGATGGTGTAGCAGAATTATACCAATAGTTATAAAAATATTTTTCTTTAAAGAAATTTAATACAGAAAATGGATTATATACTCTTGTTATTCCATCAAAAGAGAAACCATCATAATATTCTTTTATTTTTTTCAAAAGCTCTATTTTACTCATTGATTTTTTGGTTGCAGTTATTTCGAGCCATTCAGAAAAATTGTCTTCAAGTTCTTTTTGTGTGTAACCTACAATATCTCCATATTCTTCAGACATAGAAATATCATCCAAATTATTTAGCCCAGAAAAAATTCCAACCTTTGTAAATTTAGAAATTCCAGTAATAAATACAAATCTTAAATATTTACTATAAGTTTTTAAAATAGTATAAAAAGGACGCAAAAATTCTCTTATTTCGTTTGCTTTTTTTAAATCATCAATATTGTCAGTGATAGGCTTATCATACTCATCAATAAGTACAACGACTTGAGTAAATTGTTTATATAATCTTATGATTATATCTGCTAACATATCTCCAGCGTTATTTTTCATTGGTATATTATTAAAATCATTTACAAAAAGAAATCTTTCAAAATAATTTAAAATAGAATTATTTAGTTCATCACTATCTTTGTATCTTCCCAAACCACTCATGTCCAGTGTTATAACTGGATTTGGATGTTTTGCTTGTTCTTTTACCCATTCTTCAGCATAAAGCCCTTTGAATAATTCAGCTTGTCCTTGAAACATTGCTTCGAGTGTAGAAATAGTTAATGATTTTCCAAATCTTCGAGGTCGAGAAAGGAAATAGCTATAGTCCGTTTTTGCAATCTGAAGCAATTTTTCTGTTTTATCTATATATAAATAATTATTTTTGCGAATTTTTTCAAAACTTTGAAGTCCAATAGGAAGTAATTGCATTTTTCTTTATTACTTCTCCTTTTATTTGAATGTTTTTTTCTAACTTTTAATTTATTATAACATACTGCAAAAAATAATACAATAAAAGCAAAAACATCCTTGTAGCTATATTGTTAAAAAAATAAAAATTTCATTTTTACTTTTTTTAGAA
>CADAWZ010000178.1:0-2461 GCA_902791745.1 uncultured bacterium | reverse complement strand
TGTGTAATACAGCGAACTGAATAGAGCGAAGCGGAGTTGAAGTTAGCGTATTATACAGAAAACTATTTAGAAAAATACAGAAAAAATTTTACACACTCGAAATTTTCTTTTATTTTTATAAATGCCAAAAATGCAAGTGTCAAAAAATAAAAAAATATTTAACAAAATTAGTTAAAATAATAAGAGGATAAAAAAAATTACTCTTGAATAAGTCTTTAAAGCGACGGAAAAATATTAAAATAAAATGAAATTTGTCGCTATTATTTTACTGTAGGTTGAAAGGATTTTTGATATGCCTGAAAAGAAAAGTGTTTATCAAAATGTCATAAGACAGTTTAATCATGCCGCCGAAGTGATGAACCTTGATCCTGATGTCAAGGAAATCCTCGCAAAGCCAATGAACGAGATTATCGTCAATTTCCCTGTAAAAATGGATGACGGAAGAATTGAAATGTTCACAGGATATAGAGTTCAGCACAACAATACATTGGGCCCATTCAAAGGCGGTTTGAGATTTCATCCAAATGTAAATATAGATGAAGTTAGAGCTCTTGCAACTTGGATGACTTGGAAATCAGCTATTGCAGATATTCCATACGGAGGTGCAAAGGGTGGTATTCAGATAGACCCTCGTAAATATTCTCAAGCTGAATTAGAGAGAATTTCAAGAAGATTTGCATTTGCACTCGGCTCAAATATCGGTCCAGAATACGATATTCCAGCTCCAGATGTAAATACAAATGGTCAGATAATGGCTTGGATTCTCGATACATATCAGTCAACATTCCCACCACAAGTCAGAAATACACTACTTCATGTAGTAACAGGAAAACCTGTAGAAGCTGGCGGAAGTATAGGAAGAAATAAAGCAACAGGTCAAGGTGTTTGCTTCTGTGTAGAACAGTGGGCAAAAGATCATGATTTTGATCTCAAGAAAGCAACATTCATGGTTCAGGGATTTGGAAATGTAGGTTCATGGGCTGCAAGACTTATTGCTGAAAAAGGTGCTAAACTTATTGCTGTTCAAGATCATACAGGTTCTATTTACTGTAAAGATGGAATTGATGCTGAAAAACTTTCTGACTATGTAGCTGAACACAGAGGAATCAAAGGATTCCCAGGTGTTGAAGAAATCAAAAATGAAGACTTCCTCTCAACAGAAGCTGACATTTTTGTTCCAGCAGCACTTGAAAATCAGTTGACAGCAGAAACAACAGGCAAACTCAAAGTCAAACTCGTTGCAGAAGGTGCAAATGGTCCAACAGACCCAGACGGAGATAAAATTCTCCAAGAAAAGGGTATAGATTTGATTCCTGATGTACTTTGTAATGCAGGTGGAGTTATTGTAAGTTACTTTGAATGGTTGCAGAACAAACGTTCAGAATTCTGGGATCTCGAAGAAGTCGATTCAAAACTCTACAAAAAGATAATTGGTGGCTACAAGAGAGTTATGGAAGCTGCTAAGAAATACAAAGTAGATTCAAGAACAGCTGCATATATAGTTGCTCTTTCAAGAATCTTAGTTGTATACAAAGAAAGAGGCATTTTCCCGTAAGTAATACATAAAAAATAAAAAAATCCGTATCGACATTTTTTGTTGGTACGGATTTTTTTATTCATAAAATTATAAATTTATTGCCCTATTCCTTGGATGCCAGCAATAATACTATTGGCATGTCCTCCCTGAGAAGCACCTTGACCTTCTTGCTGATTACCATCATAATTAATAAGTTGAGCAGCACCATCAAGATCTCTTTGAATCAAACGTTCTGCAGCTTCTCTTACATCTGAATCTATATCTTGGTTTTTAACATGCTCCCAATGGTTATTTTTAAAACTATTTATACTTTCGTCTATTCTTGCATCTTTTTGATTAGGCATCAGTTTATCAACACCAAGTGGTTTCTGTTTATCAAGAACAGCCTTTATCTGGTCTTTAATTCCTTTGCTAAGGTCTTCTTTTCCCTTAGCTTTTCCTTCATCCTGAATTCTTTTAAGAACATCGATATTACCACCTTCTTGCATAAATGGATTATCTTTCAATTCATCACTCATTTCAGTCTTATCCTGTTGATTGATTCCTTGACCTGACATCCCTATTTCTTTCACGTCTTTTGAACCTTGTACACTTTGCATATCATGCATATCCTGCATTCCCTGTATACCTTGTATACCTTGCATGCCTTGCATTCCGCCACCGATTGCACCGATATTATCCATAATAAAACCTCCACAAAAATTTATATATAAAAGGAGCGAATTTTAAATTAATTCGCTCCTTAACTCGCTTATAAATTAGGTAAAATTATTACTACTGCTGAATCTGCTGAGCACCCATTCCCTGAATACCAGCGATAATCTGGTCAGCATGTGTCTCTTTTGCTTTTCCTACTTGCTGTTCTTCTGCAAGACCCTGTGCTGCACCTACTTGATCTTTCTGCTGTTGCTGACCATTGAGAAT
>CADAWZ010000177.1 GCA_902791745.1 uncultured bacterium | reverse complement strand
AGATTTTACCTCACCAATATTATCGAAAATCTTTTCGTTTTCTTTTTTGATAAACTTCTCTCTAAAGATGTTATCCCTAAGTTCTTCATCGTTCAATCTATCAAATATTCCCTCTGCCATAAAATCAGCAAATATCTCTTGAACTTCAGTTTGTAAATCTTTGTCAATCTTCTTTTCATTCAATACCTTGAAATATTTTTCTGCCTTTGCAATATCATAGTCATCAGGAATCATATATTTTATTGGCATACAATATTGTTCAGACCAAGCCAAAGGCGACTCAGTTCCAGTCTCAGTCTTCCAATCAGAAATAAGACCATTTAAAAGCTGTCGTCTTGATTCATTTTCAAAATCACTATTTATACTCTTTACTTCTTCACTTACAAGATGTTCATAACGCTCTTTTTTCAATAAGAAAAGATTCTCATCTTGTCTGATTATATCAAAAACATCAGCTTTTCTATTTTTATCAAATAATTCATCAAGTATATGTGAACAGACACTTAAAAATTCGTCTTTTTGATTTTTTATAAAATCAGCAAAATCATCTCCATATTTTTGCAAATATTCAATGAATTTTGACTTCTGATTATATTCAAGCAATGAACTTCCAAGAAACTCACTCAAAAACTCCAAGAAAGTCATAACTTCCCTATGTTTTTCATCTCCCATTCTGTCTCTTGCATAATCAAGTGAAATTTTTATCTTTTTACATTCTGATTTCCAACCATTAATTGCATTTTCAAAAATGAAAAATGTAGTTCCAAGAAGCCTGTTTGTATCTTTTATTATCTTGTAATCCAAAATAATTTCATCTATATTTTTATCAACAGTTTCCTTTTCCCAAAGCCATTTTGATTCACTACTTGTTTTGCTTATTTTATCTTTCAATACTTCCAAAAATCTATTTTTGGAATCACCTACAGCCTTAGCCAAATCAACAAGTTCTTTTTTCTCTTTTGAGATATATTCCAACATGCCATCTCTAATGCTGTCTTTTGTGATCAATTTTTTGGAATCATTTACAAGTTCTTTATTATCAAGAGAAAGACGACCTATGTCATTTGCAATATTTTCTTTTCCATTTTCTTTGACAAATAATGTAAAAAGCTCGATAAACTTTTCCAAATTTTCTTTTTTGGAACGAGTACCAACATTTTTTATATTGTATTTTGCAAATATTATGGGATAAGGGAAATATTTCATCTTATTTCTTATCAAATCAGTTGCTCTGTCAAGATTTGGAAAATCTTTTACACTCAATCCAAAAATGTTGGCAGAAGCCTCGCGAAATTCGTTCTGCTCAGGTGTTGTTTTACAAATAAATTTTTCCCTAAATTTAGTTACATTTCCTGATTTACTTTTTATCAACTCTTCTATGATTTCTGCAAGTTTTTCTTTTGTAAGTTTTTCAGAAATCATTCCATCACTTACAATATTTTTGCCATCTGCATATTCTTTGAGAAGAAATCCGAAAATAAAAGCAGTAACATTTACAGGCATAAATCCAAAAGGAGCTACTGAAAGTTCATCATAAATGGAATTTACAGAAACTTTTCCTGATGATTTCAAAGCACTATCAACAATTTTTATTACTTGTTTTTTTATCTTAGAGATTATCAAATTTGGATAATTTTTCCAATAATCGTCTTCAGTCCAAGCATTTTTAAGCATATTTTCCAATTTTGTATTTGGATTTCCTGATTTATATGCACCAGCAGTAACTCTCTGTATTCCACATTTTGCACCTTGTCCAATAGAATTTGAAACCCACATATTATCTGTTGTTTTTCCCATTGACTCTATGGAATAAGGATATTTATCTTTATCTATACCTTCAAGTGTTTCTCTCACATTGTCAAAAGAAATTATGCTCTCACCAAAAGTATTTGCATTTGTGTAAATTTTGAATCTGCCTTTTGAAATTCTCTCCTGCCATTGGTCTAAAATCTCTTTAGCACTACTCTCATAACTTTCGGCTTCTTTCTTTTTTGTCTGTTTATACTTATTTGCTTTTACTCTAAACTCAGCAAATTTATCAAAATCAGAGTCTCCAAGTGAATTTTCCGAGGAATCAACTATAACTATTTCTGAATTGAGATAAACTTTTGTTGAAACAGTCTCATTAATAGCCTGTCTAATTTTTTTTGCCTCATCATCACTTTTTGAAAAAATGAAAATAACTTTTATCTTTTCAAAAGCAGGTTCTTCTTTTACTTTTTTGAAATTGTATTTGAAATCATCACCTGCCACATAATAAGGCAAAATACGATTTCTGAGAAAACCTGAAAAATTGAAAGTGCTTTCAAATTTTCCCTCTGTTATTAGATTTGCTGTTCTCGTATGTTTTTTGTAATCTTCTATTGCTATTCTAATTTCATCATAGTCAACAGCTTTATTTACATAAGCCTCAAATTGAATCTCATCATCTTTTGTAGATGTCTTATACAAAAGCATATATTCTTTTGAAGTCAATCTGTGAGCTATCTGTACTGCTTTGCTATTGTCAAGGTCTGTACCAATAAACGCATTATTTATGTTGTTTTCAGTAGGTCTAAAAAGTAAAAAAGATTTTCCCGTTCCCTCAAATACAGCCTGCAACAAAAGAATTGTTTTAAAAACTCTCTTTTCATCTTCTCCAAGTCTCTTATCTCTTGCCAAATTGTAACAATCCAGAACCTGCCTTATTTCAGATTCAAGTTTATCTCTCTGTCTCTCATAAAAAAACTCCCAAATCATGTCGATTGTCAAAAATGGATTGTCATCATAAGGACCACAATTTTTTATAAACCAAATAAAGCCTTTTAATTCTTCGCCTCTGTCATTTTTTATAAAATCAAACATACTTCTCTGATTTGAAT
>CADAWZ010000176.1 GCA_902791745.1 uncultured bacterium | reverse complement strand
TATAGCTTCATTCCTAAATTTTTGATCAGTTACATCTATTTTTCTATTATTCTTTTTGTAATCTTCTATAATTCTTGGAGGTTCTTCTTCAACAATATTCTTTGTTTTTATCCCCCATTGTAGAAACTTTTTATTCCATTCTTCTATATTTGATTTCCAAGTATCAGACTGCCTGCTTATATATCTATCAATATAATTTTCAATTTCTCTTACTTTACCTCTTATATCATATCTCAATTTTTGAATCATAGACTCATCTTCGGAATTAGTCCTTCTTCGTTCGGTAAATAAATTAGTACCATCATAATATTCTAATCCTATAATAGAAGAAATATTATTAAAAAATTCATCTATGTCGTACATTTTAAAGACTCCTTTATTTTAAAAATTTAGTTAGTTGTGTTACCATATACTGCCTGCCAAGACAATTTAGTTAGTTGTGTTACCATATACTGCCTGCCAAGACAACTATTTTTTATTAGTGAATTTACACTAAATGTCAAACGAATATTCATAACTACATTTATCTTTTCATAAAATTATTATGCTTGTTCCCAAATTTCTTTAGGTAGTGGATTTTCCTTAAAATAATCTTTCAGTTCGTCAAATGAATATTCATAATTACATCTCTCTTTATAAATTTCAAGCCAAAAATCCAATGAGAATTGATAATCAGAAATATCAAGAAAATTTTTAGAATCTTTCTCTTCCAGATCATCCTTATCAAAAATACATTCTTTGAAAACTTTAATAAAAAATTCTTTAGGAGTATCTGGAAGTTCCTCATAGACCACACCTTCTTCATATTCTTCTTCATCGTCATCGCCATAATAATATGTATCTAAAATTATACTCATTTTCCTTTCAAGTATATCTATCATTTGTAAATCATAATGAGAAATATCATATGTGCGTATTTTTTCGCCTTTTTCATTAAAATATTTATCATAAAAAACAATGTTTTTTTCTTTTATTATTTTATCTATTTCTTCTCTATAATTATATGTCTTTTCCATTTCATTTTCTCCACATTTTCACCTAAATAATAGCGTGCTGGCAAAATATCACCAACACGCTATTATTTTTAAATAAAATATTTAATTTTTTAAGAAACTATTTTCTAAGAAATTACAGGAATTCTCTCAATATAAGATTTACCAGAAGCTCTATTTGCCTTTACTTCGCCCAAGAATTTTGTTGGATCGTCATCTCCCAAAGATCTATAATTTTGAGATTTGATTTTTCCATCTTGTACTGCACTCAAAATTCCTGATTTGACATCGGCTTTCTTTTGAGAATCAATCTTGTCATAATTGTAATCGACGAGTTTTCCGTCTTTGTCAAATGCAAGACTTATTCCGCCATCAACAGCAACGAAACAATTTTCGAAACTTCCAAATTCTTTACCCTTTAACTGCATATCTTCAGAAGTTTTTAAATAAATTGTCTGACCACCATACATATTGTCGGTGATATTCTCAGTTTGGAATTGTGTTCCATCACCAATTCCGATCTTGCTTCCAATTTTTGAAAGAATATCAGAAATCTTAGATGAAATCTTGCTTAATACCATAGGAAGACTAATATGTGCATTTGGCATATTTTTGGCTTTATCTTTCATTTTTGAAACATCGCCTTCAGTCAAAATACCTCTGTCAATAAATGTCTTTTCCATTTCCTTCATGTGAGAGCCTTCGTTTAACTGCATGTCAACTTTTAACATGTTTAATGCAACATCTTTATATTTGCAACGATGGTTTGGACAGTTGTCGATACTCTTCATCAAAAGACCGCCAAAATCTTTACCTGCAAGTTTCAATGCTGCTTCTGGCTCCATTCCCTTAGCTACATTTGCATCATAGAATGCTGACAAAACATCATAATTTGCAGCAGAGAAAATTCTTGAGAAGCTGTGAACTTCATTTGCAAGCTGATTATCTGGAGCATGTTGTGGAAGTGTAGAAGGATTTACATACTTGAAGTCATTTAAGAGTGTTCTCAAATAGTCATTGTCATCATTTGTTGGGTCTTTGTCCATTTTTGCAATGGCAATTCCGAATTCTTCACCAACTTTTGACAAAAGACTTGGCTTTTGCATATCTCCGCCATTTTCTTGTATGATCTTCTTGATCATGTCATCATCTTGAAGAGTAAACAACATGGCTGTTACATCTCCAAAACCTTCATGTACAGACATTGTCTCTGTATCCCAGCCCATATATCCAGGTTTTACAGCATCGAGAATAGCATGTCCTACTTCATGTGAAACAATTTCTGTCGACTGTGAAGTCTGAACTGTTTTACCAAGTGGAGGAGCATCAAAATAGAAGAAATTGACAGAAGCCTCATGTCTTGCATAATAGGCATTCATTCCCTCTCTCTTATGAGAATTTACACCCAATTTTGGCTCTCTAAATGCCCAGTTAATCTCATGACCGATATTATCCTGCATCATATTAAATGTGTTATATGCAGTTGCATAGCAGTTTACCTGATCAAATTCTTTTGTGCCGAGCTGATATAGATAATTGCCCTCAAGGTCTGGAATAGCCTTTGGATTTTGATTCTCAATGGAGTACATCTTTGGACCTTCAATCTTATCACCTATTAAAGCCTTTGGCATTTCAATAGTTTTTGGTGAAGCTACTGCAGGGTCTTGTGGAAGAACTGTTATTTTTACAGTCTCAGATGTGTCAATCTGAGGAATTGGCTTTGGTTCTGATTTTCCAAAAAATCCTCTTATAGATACTTCATCACCTTTTGCTTCAGGAAGATTCTGAACTTCAGGCTTTACAGCTGAAATATTAGAAGCAGAATCAGTAGAAATAGAAGGCATGTACATAACGCCCAATGATCTTATTGAATCCATATTTTTCTTCCTTTCAATTTATATAAATTATTTATAAATTATAAATAAAAGTTATCTATTATATAATATCAAATTATGACGAAAAAATATGTAAATAAAAAGTTAAATTTAGGTCAAAAAATAAGAATATATTACAGCACACTTTTTAATAATTCGATTGAATTTTCTTCATTTGGATCATTTGTTCCAAGGACTCCACCAAATGCACGAGTTAAAAGATTTTTTTTCAAATCCTCAACTCTCTCTATTTCTTTTTCTGCTATTTCTTTAACTTGCTTTTCTTTTGACAAAACGGAATCAAGGATTTTTACAATCTCTTTTTGCTCTTCAAGTGGTGGAAGAGGAAAAGAAGCATTTAGCAATATTTTTGTTGTTATTCGAGGAAGATTTATTCCTCTTGAATTATAGACAACATAATCAATAAAATATAT
>CADAWZ010000175.1 GCA_902791745.1 uncultured bacterium | reverse complement strand
TTTGCTAAAAGATTGTGATGAAGCAAAGTTTATTATGTTTACAGGGGTATCAAAATTTAGCAAAACGGGAGTTTTTTCAGGCTTAAATAATTTGAGAGATATATCTATGACTGAAGAATATAGCGATATTGTTGGCTATACACAACAAGAACTTGAAGATAATTTTTGTGATTATTTTGAAAAACCGATGAAAAAATTTTCTTTCACTAAAGAAGAGTTATTGGATAAGATAAAAGGTTATTATGATGGTTTTTCATTTGATGGAATAACAAAAGTATATAATCCATTTTCTGTGTTAAATTTCTTTTCTGATTCAAATTTTGAAAATTATTGGTATGATTCTGGTATGCCTTCTTTTCTTGCCAAATATTTAAAAGCCCATAAAATAAACGATCCTAAAGAATATATACAAAAAAATGTATATTCAAATTTTATAAGTTCTCATGAGATAGAAAATGCAAGTGTAGAGAGTTTTTTATATCAAGCAGGTTATTTGACTATTGCTGAAAGAAAGGGAAATGTTCTTGTTCTTGATTACCCAAATGAAGAAGTAAGAAGTTCAATGGATAGGCTTTTTCTTGCAAATTTTTACAATATAAAAGATGATGCAAAATTTAGTAATGATATTTGGGAATTTTTGGAAGCAGAAAATATTCCGCAGATTGTCAATATATTTAATGAAGCATTAAAAGGTGTTCCTTATGAAGATTACAAAGATAGAGATGAGTCTTGGTATCGTTCATTATTTTTGATGTTGCTTAGTGGTGCTAAAATAACATATTTTGCAGAAGTTCATACATTCAAAGGTCGTTCTGATGTCGTTGTATCGTTTAAAGACAAATTAATAGTAGTAATCGAATTTAAATTTGCTTCAACATCAAAAGATGTAGATAAAAAGAGACAAGAGGGAGAGGAGCAGATAAAATCGAGAGATTATGCTTCTGCCTACAAGTCAACTAAGAAAGTAATTACAGCCGTATTTGTGGCAAATGATGAGAAAAGACAAATAGTTATGTGAGAGGAGATAAAAAAATGAAGTTTTCATGGTTTCCAGGTCATATGAAGAAATCTCTTAAGGAGTTAAAGGAAGCACTTCCTTCTGTAGATGTTGTCATATTTATGCTTGATGCACGAGTACCTGCAAGCTCATTTAATTATGATTTGGAAAAATTGGTATCTGGAAAAAAGATTTTATTTACAATAAACAAGACAGATTTGGCTTCACCTGCTGTAACATCTGCTTGGCTAAATCATTTTAAAGGGCAGGGAAAAAATGTTGTTGCAATTTCATCTAAAAAGGGAAGTATAAAATCTCTTATTGATGTTCTTGAAAAATTTAGAAGTGAAATTTGCGAAGCAAGGGCAAAAAGAGGACGAGTAGGCAAAACTATTAGAATTATGGCTGTTGGTGTTCCAAATTCTGGAAAATCAACAATAATCAACAGGCTTGCCAAAAAATCTGTTTCACCTACAGGTAAAAAGGCAGGACTTACAAGGGGATTTCATTGGCTTTCTATAGGTAATGATATGGAACTTCTTGATATGCCAGGTATTTTTTATCCAAAATTAAAATCTGAGGATAGTGCTTGGCATTTGGCAGCCGTCGGAGCAGCAAGAGATGTTGCTTTCCCTGTAGATGACCTCTCTTATGAGATCTTAAAATTCTTGAAGGAGAGAGAACATGAGTTCACTGCAGATATTGATGTTTCTTCTGCAGAATCAGCACTTAATGGTGCAGGCAAAAAGCGTAATTTTATAAAAGCAGGTGGAAATGTCGATTATGACAGAACTGCTATGTGGGTGATGACTAACTTTAGAGATGGAAAATTCGGAGCCTTTTCACTGGAATTCCCAGAAATTGAAGAAAAATAAAAATTAGCTCCTTAATCTTGAAATTCACTTCAAAATTAGGGAGCTAATTTTTTTTATTGATTTATTCCCACTGAGGAGAATATTGATATGTTTCGCCTTCTATTTGTTGACCATCAACAGTTATAACTCCAGTATAGTTGCAACTATCTATTATGGTAGAATCATCGTATGTATAAATTAATTGATAAATATCTATATTATCGCTTTCAACATTATCTATTGTTATGTTTCCATTATTAGTGCAGTTTTTGTAATTTGACCCAAATATATTATAAGCTATTCCTGTTATGTTTAATTTCAAACATTGTATATTTTTGACAACAATTTTTGCATTATTTGTACAATTTTCAAATTTTGACCAAAATACTTGCTCTGATATTCCTGATATAGACAAACTTGTTTCTTCTGGATTTTCGACATTGTCTACAAAAAATATTGAATTTTCGCCTATTGTTATATTTTTTAAACTTCCTTTATATATTCCCCAAAATACTGATATGCGTATAAATGTTCCATCACCTATAATAGGTTCTCCATTTACAAAAGTTAGACCATCTATTATATGATTTTGTCCGTCATAATTCCCTTTGAAAAAGTATTTTGCATATTTAGCTATATCTTCTTCATCTGCACTATTGAATCCATCTGACTCTGGATTCATTTTTCCAATAGATGGCATTCCTTTTCCATTGTTATAAAAAGGTGCTTTTTCGTTTGCTGTTTCTATTGTGATATCTTTGTCTTTATCTGCTTTGACTACTTTTAATCCTGTCAAATGACTAAAATCGAGGTCTTTTTCCTGTTTGAAATATTTATCAAGATATGGACAATTGCCCTCTTCATTTTGTTTATTTATATTTGCAAAATGTCTTGGTTGGGAGATGATATAAGGATCAGTGTCTGTTCCAGTTCCTTTAGCAAAATCGCCATTTTTATTTTCAAAATCTACATCAAACATACCGTTTGTTGCTTCTATGCCTTCATAGCTTGAGAAGTAATCGAGCAAATTTCCTTCACTATCATAAGT
>CADAWZ010000174.1 GCA_902791745.1 uncultured bacterium | reverse complement strand
ATGAACAATAATATACTTGTAATTAATCCATGGATATATGATTTTAAAGGTTTTGATGAATGGAGCAAGCCACTTGGACTTTTATATATATCTTCTATTTTGGAAAAAGAAGGCTATAATATATCTTTTATAAACTGCCTTGATAGAAATCATCCTGATGTCGATCCAAAATATCATGAAGACCCTAAAAAATATGGTTGTGGCAAATTTCCAGCAGAAGAGATAGAAAAACCCAATATCTTTAAAGGCATTAAAAGAAAATATAAAAGATATGGAATATCTGAAGAAACATTTATTAAAGAGCTAAAAAATAAGCCTAAACCATCAGCTGTAATAGCTGGAGCATTAATAACTTTTTGGTATGAAGGGCTATTTAGAGTTATAGAAATAATAAAAGAAATATATCCTGATGTTCCTGTAATAATTGGCGGAATATATGTTACATTATGTTTTGACCATGCCCAATTTAAAAGCAATGCAGACTATATAGTAAAAGGTAATAACCCAAACGATATTGTCGATATTCTCGAAAAAATTACAGGACAAAAAAGAAAATACAACTGGGAAAATTTTTCTGACTACCCTACCCCATCATATCATCTTTTAAATAATCCATGTGCAGTTCCTGTCATGACCTCAATGGGTTGTCCCTTTAGATGTGTATATTGTGCTTCATCAATACTAAATAAAAGATTTCAATCAGCAGACCCAGTAAAACTTGCAGATGAATTTTCAAAAGAGATAGAAAACATGAAATTGACAGATATTGCATTTTATGACGATGCCTTACTTGTCGATTATAAAAGAAGAACTGGACCATATATTGATAGATTGATAGAAAATGGACATAATTTTAGATATCATACGCCAAATGCCATGCATGCAAAATATATTACAGAAGAAGTTGCAGAATCATTAAAGAGTCATGGCTTTATAAGTTTAAGAATAGGATTTGAATTTATAGATGATCAAATGCAAAAAAAGACAGGAGGTAAAACGACGACACAAGATCTCATTAATGCTTCTAAAGCATTATATAAAGCTGGTTTTAAAAAAGAAAATATAAAAGCATACATACTTATTGGAATTCCAAATACACAACCAAAATCTGTTGAAGATGCAATAAAAGCATGTTGTGATTTGGGATTACAGACACATCTTTCTGAATACAGCCCTATTCCACTTACTCCAATGTGGAAAGAATTTCCAGGTACAGATACTGAAGAAAGCAAAGACCCATTATTCCATAATAACACATATCACATATTTAAAGGAACTGTAATTTCAGAAGAAAATTATAATAAATTAAAAACAATGAGTAGGGCGATGAATAAATTATAATTTTTATTTTCTATTTACGCAACATTTGGGGTGCAAAGAGGAATTAACGGGAATCAATTTTTGTAGTTCATAATAATTTTCAAAAATACTATTTTTTTTTACTGCCGAATTTTCTGTATAATACGCTAACTTCAACTCCGCTTTGCTCTATTCAGTTCGCTGTATTATACAGAAAACTAAATGCTCATTTTTAAATTTACAGAAATTTCTGCACATACTCGCAAAATTAATAACAAAAATTGATTTCCGTAAAAAAAGAAACCACACAAAAGTTGCTCATTTAGAACTTAATTGCGATAAAGTGAAAAATTATAATAAAAGGAGGAAAAGACATGAATAAAAAGTTTTTTTTATCGACAATTATATTAGTGCTCATATTTACATGTAATATATTTGCCGAGGAATACAAAGATATTCCAAATCTTGCCAAAGTAAAAAAGCAGGTAAGACATTATTATAAAAAAGGTCAATGGGAAAAAGACCTTGACACACAATACACAAAAGCAGACAAAATACTTGATGAATACGAAGGAGACAAAAGCAAAACAGCTATAGTTTTTGATATTGATGAAACTGTTCTTACAAGTTTCTATTTTTTAGAAAAAATAGATTTTGCCTATGAATCATTTCTTCCACAATGGGCATCATTTGTATTAAAAGGGGATGCCCCTGCAATGCCAAGGGCATTAACTTTTTACAGAAAAGCTCAAAAAATGGGATTTGCAACTTTTTTTGTTACAGGAAGACCCGAAAAATATAAAAGTATATCTGAAAGCAATTTAAATGCACAAGGTTTTACAAATTATACAGGAATATATCATCGTCCACAAACACATAAAAAAGTACACAGTGCTGCAGAAGCAAAAACAAAAGCAAGAGAAGATATAGAAAGTAAAGGATATAAAATATTATTGAACATTGGAGACCAGGAAAGTGATTTAGCTGGTGGTCATGCTGAAAATACTATTTTATTGCCAAACTTAATATATATTGTGCCTTAAAAAATTGAAAATCTATTTAAACAGGAATTTTAAGGCAACAATAGAAAATAAAAGTATAAAATTTGAAATATAATTATAATAAAAAATATGGAGGAATCCCATGCGTAAAATTTTATGTCTATCGACATTATTTGTGTTGTTAGCTCTAATGGTTCAGGTAGCTTTTGCTACTGATTGGGACATATATGTAAGAGGAAGAATAATACCTGATGCAAAAGCCTCTGAAAATCACTTTTATGTTCCAGTAAAATCATTCTTAGATGCAATGAAATATAGTTACAGTCAAGATGATAGAGCTGTAATACATGTTTCAAGAGAAGCAGGATATAAACGTTCAATAAATCTTGCAGGAAGTAGTGTTACATTTGAGTTTGATCAAAGAGAATTTAATATTCCAATCAAACATTTTGATGATAAACCTTATGTAGATTTAGAAATGATTGCTTCAAAAATGAGACTTTCAATAACAAAGACACCTGAAACAGGCATTATAGATGTTGTTGACAAAGTTGCACAAGCACAACATCAAAAAGCTATAGCAGAAATGGAAGCATATCAAAAGAGAATGCAAGCTACACAAGCTAATGCAAATGCACAAACAGGAGCAACAAACTATGACCCAAAAGAGCCTGTAAAACAAGTTGGAGAAGTTGAAGGATTCCTCGATCAAACTCAGTGGGAAGCAAGATGGAGAGCTACTATCAAAAATTATGCAGACAAACCTGTTAACAATGTAAGATTAATTCTCCATATTCAAGATGGAAATCAACAGGATTTAGATACCCAAATAAAAGTAATTGGAACAATGAATCCAGGAGACCAAAAATCAGAAGATTTCTATTGGCAAAGTCCATCACACATAATGGCATTTCCAAAAGTAGAAATCCAACATGATCCTCTACCAGAAGCAAAGAAAGAAAAACTCATAGAAACAAGAAACACAAATGTACAACAAAATCAACCAAATAATGCACAACCACAACAATAATTGAATTTATAAATAACACCAAAAGGTGATGTGAAAATTCTTCACATCACCTTTTTATTACTCTAAAAGACTAAAAAGATTCAGAAAACTTTTTACCGCCTAAAATATGAAAATGAACATGAAAAACAGTTTGTCCTCCTTCTTCTCCACAATTGGCAATAACTCTAAAGCCATGCTCTAAACCAACTTTTTTAGCAATTACAGGAATCTTTTCAAATATATAAGCTATATCTGATGAATTAGATTTATCTATATCTGTTAATTTTGCAACATGATTTTTTGAAATAACTAAAAGATGGATAGGAGCTTGTGGATGTAAATCTTTAAAACACAAAATTCTATCATCTTCATATACTTTGTCTGAAGGGATCTGACCAGAAGCAATCTTACAAAAAATACAATTATCCATTGATTAAATTATCCTCTCTCAAAAAAATAACAAAATAATAATAACATATTGAAAAAAAAATTTCAAATGAAAGGTTTAAAAAATATAAGAAAGAACTTTTTATATATATCTTTTAAATATGGAATATTTTTTATTAAAGAGGAATGTTTTTTATGAATCAAATATCTTATTCTGGTCCAGATTCTGAAATCCAAATAGAAATACAAAATAAAGTAGAATTACTATCAAAAATAGCAGATGTAGCAAAACAAGACAATCATATAAATATCCTTTTTGAACAATTTCTTGATGCTCTAATTGAAATGACTAATTTAGACAGCGGAATAGTAAAACTTTTAGACCCACATCATACCTTCTTTTTACAATCCGAAACATTCCATGGCATATCTCAAAAATTTCTTGAAAAAAGTGCAGGTAATCCTATTGGCGGATGTTTATGTTCAGTTGCAATGGCTCAAAAAAGCATTGCATATACGGCAGATATTGCAAGAGACAGAAGATTTTCATGCCCATTGTGTAAATCAGAAAATTTTAAATTCGTAATATGTATTCCAATAACATGTCAAAATGAATCTATAGGAGTAATACAACTTGCTTCGCACAAAATAGTAAAAATAAAACCTG
>CADAWZ010000173.1 GCA_902791745.1 uncultured bacterium | reverse complement strand
AATTCGAGCAAAGAGCCTCGTCCTGTCTATTCCCAAGAAATGGAGATACTCGGCTTTGGCAAGCACTTCACATACCTAAAGAGCGACAAATACCCATATATGTGGTGTGAAAACGGACATTACATATATCGTGGTAAAGAAATTGCTAAAACAAAAGGCGGTTCTTTTTTTACTGCTCCAACTCTTGAATTGACAGATGAAGGCAAAAAAGTTGCACTATATCCTCTCAAATTTATTGATATCAAAAAAACAGTTGAAAAAAACAGTGATATTCTCGAAAGCCTTTTTCAAGAAACTTGCAAAAAATTATATCGTGAAATCTATTTAAAATACAAAGACAAAGTCGATCTTTTCTATGTCGCTTTCAGTGGCGGAAAAGACAGTGTTGTCCTTCTTGACATTGTCAAAAAAACACTTCCCATTGGTTCATTTAAAGTTCTTTTTGGTGATACCCAAATGGAATTTCCTGACACATACAAGACAGTTGAGCTGATAAAAAAGCAGTGTCAGGAAGATAAAATCGATTTTATCACCGCAAAATCCCACCTCGATCCAAATTACACTTGGAATACAATAGGTCCTCCTGCAACTATTCACCGCTGGTGTTGCAGTATCCACAAAACAGTTCCACAGATTTTAGCATTAAGACAGATAACAGGCAAAGTCAATTTCAGGGGAATTGCTTTTATTGGTGTTCGTGCGTCTGAAAGTTTTTCAAGATCAGGATATGAATATTTGAGCTTGGGAGAAAAGCATAAAGGTCAATATAGTTGTAACCCTATTTTAGATTGGAATTCTGCCGAGTTATATTTATATATTTACAAAAATAATCTCATTTTGGGAGATTCTTATAAACAAGGGAATAGTAGGGCAGGTTGTTTAGTATGTCCTAATGCAAATGCTATTAGCAATTTTTTTAGAAAAGTTTGTTATAAAAATGAATGTGAAAATTATTTGTCTATAATTAGAAATTTGTATGTTGACAAATATCAAGAAAAAAAACTTGATGAATTTATGTCAAATGACGGTTGGAAGTCAAGAACTCATGGGAGAGATATGCCAATGAAACTTGGATATTCAGAAAAGATAGAAAATAATAAATTGATTTTGGAAATAGAAAATCCAAGAACAGATTGGAAAGAATGGATTAAAACAGCAGGAACTCTTTTAAATGAAAAATCACCTTATCAGATAAAATCATTTAACGGCAAATTTTATGAATTTGAAATTGTAGAAAATAAAAATGGATACAGTGTAATAATTGAAAATTTTTTGAAGAATGAAATTATTTTTAGTAAAGTTTTTAAATATGCCTTCAGAAGGGCTGTAAGTTGCATAGGTTGCAAGACATGTGAGGCAAATTGTCCTTTTGGATATATAAAATTTGAAAATAATCAGGTCAAGATAGATGACAGATGTGTAAAGTGCCACAGATGTTGTGAATTGGATATGGGGTGTCTTGTTTATACATCATTATCTAAGCCTTTAGGAGAAATAACTATGAAAGTTGCAAATTTAAATAGATATTCAACACATAGCCCAAAGATTGAGTGGATAGATGAATATTTTAGATATAAGAATGATTTTTTAGATAATCATTCGCTTGGTGATCAGATGATAAGATTTTTTAGAGTTTTTTTGAAAGATTCAAAATTATCTGATGAAAAATATCATTTTACAAAAACTGCTGAATTAATTGAGAAAATAGGACTGAAAAATGAGATTAGTTGGGCAATAATGTTTGTAAATTTGGCTTTTACATCTCAGATAAATTGGTGCAAGATATATTCGAGAGATGAAGTCAATCAGAAGATGCTTGATAGTGGTGTAAAAAATCAGAGAGCAAGTAATGATGTATGGAGAGCTTTATCTCGTTTTTGTGAGCTTCCTTTTAGCAATGTCGGAATGGGAACAATGGAAAAAGAAAAAAGCACAAATATTTCAATCACAAGGACACCTTGGGCAACTCCTGATCCAAGGGTTATTCTATATGCTATTTACAAGTATTCTGAAAGTGTAGAATCTCTCAGAGATTTTGATATGAGTACACTTATTGATTCAAATGAAGATGAAGGGGCAAATGTTGGCGAGATATTCGGTATAGACAGAGAGACATTAAAAAAGATGTTGCTTGGAATGAGTATAAATTATCCAGAGTTCATAAATGCCTCATTTACACACGATTTAAGCCGTATAGTCTTGAGAGAAGGCAAAACTTCTGACGATGTTCTCCAGTTGTTTTAAAGGTAATAGTAATAATGGGATTTAGTCTGAATCGCTATTCAACACATGCTCCAAAAAGAAAGTGGATAGATGAGTATTTTCAATATAAAGATGATTTTGAAAATAAACATTCTTTGGGAAAAAATATGTATTATTTTTTTAAAACTTTTCTTAAAGATTCAAAATTGTCTGATGAAAAATATCATTTTTCAAAAACGGCAGAACTCATTGAAAAAATCGGATTGAGAAATAAAACAAGTTGGGCGATATTGTTTGTAAATTTGGCTTTTACTCCACAGATAAATTGGTTCGTAAAAAATGTAGGATTTGACAAAACATATCCAAGAGAGAAAATCGAGAAAAAACTTCTTGATTCTGAGGCGAAAAATAAAAGAGCTGTTGGAGATATTTGGCTTTGTTTTGGTCGTTTTTGTGATCTTCCTTTTAGTGAAGTTGGAATGGGAACTATGACGAAGGAAAAGGGACATAATATCGAAATCACAAGGAAACCTTGGATAAATCCTGATCCTTTGATTATTTTGTATGCTATTTACAGATATTCAGAATGTCAAAATTTTAAGCGATTTACATTAAGTGATTTGATAGAACCTAATCAAGAGGTCAAAGGTGCAAATGTTGGCGAGATATTCGGTATCGATAGAGAGACATTTAAAAGAATGTTGCTTGAAATGAGTTTAAATTATCCAGAATTTATAAATGCCTCTTTTACAAATGATTTAAATAGCATTGTCTTGCGAGAAGACAAAACCTCTGACGATGTTTTACAGTTTTTGAAGGTAAATGTGGTCCTTTCCAAATTAAGCTCTTTCTCAAAAGAAGAAAAAGGATACATTCGCTCCCAAATTTCATGTAGGAGAAAGTAGAAGAGGGAGGGCGGAAAAAACTGATTTCTCTAATCCAAATAGCCCCTGTTTAGAGGTGATGTCATTGCGAGGGAGCTGTGCGACCGTGGCAATCTTAACCACTTAATTTAAATTTAGTAATTTATTAAACAAATCTGCTACATCATTCTAAATAAAGGCGATCGACTTAATTTTTAAGTAAATAATAATTTACAGGCTTAGATTGCCACGGCTAAAGCCTCGCAATGACAAAGTGGTAGTAAACAGGCACATATTGGATAGTTTAGAGCAAATTTTTATTTACTTATTTTTTAAAAATTAACTAATATAAAAACTAATTCGTCCCTTGGGGGAAGTTAGAAGGGGGGAAAACCATGAAATATATAGATTTTTTCGCTATTAATCCAGAGTATTTTCCACAGGTCAATGAAAAACTTATGAGAGAAAGACCTGATCACTGGAAAACATTTTATCCGCATGATTCATTTATAAAACTTTTAAAAGGTACAATAGATGTGATTTCTGGAAAACAAAAGGTTTCCTTGTGGGTTGATGCTAACTATGGCACAGGTAAATCACATGCTGTTTTAACATTAAAAAAGTTGTTGGAAGCAACCGAAAAGGATACAAAAGCTTATTTTTATAAATTCAGTAAAATACTTACAAATGATCTTTTTAATCAATTCCAGCAGATAAAAACAGATTCAAAAAAAATATTGACTGTCCACAGGTATGGTTCATCAGGAATAAATAGCGACAGCGATCTATTTTTTGCCATTCAGGAAAGCATCATAAAAAGTCTTGAAGAAAACGGATATAAAGTTCCCTCAAATTCTCTCAAAAATGCAATACTCGACAAATTAAGTGAAACTGCATTTAAAAATTATTTTGATGAGCTTTTGAAATCAAAATATAGAACTACTTTTAGTGGAAATACAGCAGATGAAATCATAGAAAAATTAAATATATATACAGATAGCTCATTGGCTTCACTTATGGGCAAGATTATGGATTTGGGAAAAAGTGAGAGAATCGCTTTTTTCAATCTTACACAAGACAATATTTGTGATTGGATAGAAGAAGTAATAAAAGATAACAATCTAAAGGCCATTCTGTTTATTTGGGACGAATTCACAGAATTTTTTACAAATAATAGATTTGGTTTGACAGGTTTTCAGAAAATAGCAGATCTGTCGAGTAGCACTCCATTTTATTTTGTCTTAGTTACACATTTATTGGCTAAATTAAAATCTTTGGAAGAGGCTACATCAATAAGAAAATTGTTGGGTAGGTTTAATGTTTATAGAATGGAACTGCCTGACAATATAGCTTTTAAACTCATAGCTCATGCACTTGAAAAAAATCCACGAAAAGCAGTAGAGTGGAAAGAAGATATAGCTTATGATCTTCAAAGTAGGACAGACAAGATAAGAAGACCTTTTGAACAGGCTTTAAATCTCATTGATGAAGATTTTTATGATATACTTCCAATTCACCCCTATACAGCACTTGTGCTGAAACATATATCTTCTGCTTTTGATTCAAACCAAAGAAGTATGTTTGATTTTATAAAAAATGATAGAGGCGAAGAATTAAAAGGCTTTATTTGGTTTATAA
>CADAWZ010000172.1 GCA_902791745.1 uncultured bacterium | reverse complement strand
AGTTCATGTCAATATTTTTTTGTTTTTTTTCAAAAAAAATAACGGACTTTCATCTCGGATACAAGTAACCGAGAATTCCCGTCCGTTTTCTTAAAATCCATCAAAAGTGGAATACCTTCTGGTCTTGTAAAAAAAGTTCCCTTTTCAACAAGATAATTGGGATAACCGTCTTCTACTTCCATTTTTTCTTCTCCTTTCACTTAATCTCTATTATTTTTCTTGTACATTCTGCAATATAACCATTTTCCCAATGTTTAGGAAACTCATCTTCAGGAGTAAACCTTGATATCAAATTATATCCTTTTTCTATATATATATATCTTCAGAAAACCAAACAGGTTTTTCAAATGACAATTCCAAACCATCGGCAAAGAAGAAGATTATTCCTCTTGTTACCCAAACATCATAATCTTGCTCGCCTTTATAAAATGATTTTTGGTTTTCATTTACAATTTGTATTTTTGAAATTGTATTATCTACATAAGTCTCTATCATTTTTCCGTTGATAATGAATGTCTTTATTTCTTCATCTATACTATTTTCAAATTTGAAAATAGCAACATCTTCTTTAGCACCATAATAATCCATTACTTCTGTAAAATTTGTCAATTTATATACAGATTTGTCTATATATAATCCCACTATTCCATAAACAGAAGGAGAATATACAAAAGGATCAGATTTGTACTTTTCAAATTTTTTTCCAATGAAATTTTGAAAAATATTCATCGTCTTTTCATCAAAAGTTACATCTATTTTTACCATTAAAACAACCTCCTTTGTAAGTATTCATTAATTTTGAAGAGTGTTATAATTATTCTGCTTACGCCAATTTTTGAGGTATAATATCCTCACTCTGACAGTTTTCTCGCAAAGATAAGAGCTTCTTTTTATTTAGCTACTATGAGAAAACTGAAGCCGTTCCAGTATTTTTTCTCCTTGGAGCGAATTTGTTACATTATACCCCAAAACTTTGTTTGGTTATTTGGTACAAAAAAAATATAAAGAAAGAGTTTAAATAGGATATATAGAAAGACACCGCATAAAAGTCGCTAATTAATAATTTACTAAAATATCATAAAAATATTTCAATATTCTGATTATAATAATTATAGCAAATAACAAAAATTAAGACAATTTTAAAGAGGATTAAAAAATAAAATAAATAAAAATAATATCAAATTCATCTTGGGGGACGCAGACGAAAAAAGACGAAAGAGGAGAAAAAATGACAAAATCAAGAGAAATTCTCGAAAAATTTAAAAATGGAAAAATTTCAGTAGAAGAAGCAGAATCTTATTTTAGTCAAGCTCCTTATGAAGAGCTTGGATATGCAAAACTTGATATGCATCGTGAGATAAGGAGTGGATTTCAAGAAGTTGTTTTTTGCAGTGGAAAGGCAGATGAACATCTTGTTTCTATTTATACAAAACTTCTTGATAAAAACGGAAGTGTTTTTGGTACAAGGGCAAGTCAAAAGCAATATGAATTGATAAAAAATGTTATTTCAGATGTCGAATATGATCCAATATCAAAAATTTTGAAAGTTGAACGCAATCCTAAAGAAAAAATAGGAAACATAGCTGTTTGTTGTGCTGGAACTGCAGATATTCCTGTTGCAGAAGAGGCTTCACAAACAGCAGAATATTTTGGCAGTAATGTTAAAAGATTTTATGATGTTGGAGTAAGTGGACTCCATAGGCTTTTATCTAAAATAGAACAGATACAAAAAGCTAATTGTGTTATAGCAATAGCAGGAATGGAAGGAGCTTTGGCAAGTGTTATAGGGGGAATGGTTGCAAATCCAGTTATTGCAGTTCCAACTTCTGTTGGATATGGGGCAAGTTTTGGAGGACTTTCTGCACTTTTAACAATGTTAAATTCTTGTGCAAATGGAGTTTCTGTCGTAAATATTGACAATGGATATGGTGCAGGTTATATAGCTACACAAATTAATCGTTTGGCAGAAAAAAAGTAAGGCATGTTGATTAAATGCTCATTATCTGCTATGCAACTTTTTGGGTACAAGTCATTAACTCCAAGCTCCGCTTCGCTCTATTCCGTTAATTGACTTGCACCGCACAAAAATTGCTAATTGATATTTTTTCTCCTATATTGATAATAGAAAGGAAATAATATGAAGACATTATATTTAGAATGTGAAACAGGTATTAGTGGAGACATGATAGTTGGAATGCTTCTTGATTTAGGAGCAGACCAAGAGACATTAAAAAAAGCTCTTTCAAAAATTAAAGATGACAGCTTTAAAATAGAAATAAAAAGAGTAAATAAATCAGGCATAGATTGTTGCGATTTCAATGTTATTTTAGATGATGAACATGAAAATCACGATCACGATATGGATTATCTATATGGACACGAACATTGCCACGATCATGAACATTGCCACGATCACGAACATCAACACGATCACGAACATTGCCACGTTCATGAGCATTGCCACGATCACGAACATCAACATGATCACGAGCATTGCCACGACCATGAGCATTGCCACGATCACGAACATCAACACGATCACGAACATCAACACGATCATGAACATAATCACATTCATCGCAATCTTGCAGACATAGAAAAAATAATATCTGAGCTTGAAATCACAGAAAATGCAAAAAATATAGCATTGAAAACTTTTAAAATAATAGCAGAAGCAGAATCAAAAGCACACAACAAGCCAATAGAAGAAGTTCATTTTCATGAAGTAGGAGCAATAGATTCAATAATAGACATAGTTTCTGCAAGCGTATGTTTTGACAATTTAGGCATTACGGATGTAATTGTTCCTAAATTATGTGAAGGAACAGGTTCTGTAAGATGTCAACATGGAATTTTACCTGTTCCAGTTCCTGCAGTTATGAATATAATCTCAAAATATAATCTTCCACTTTCGATTACAGAAAGAAAAGGCGAATTGTTGACTCCAACAGGTGTTGCATTTGTGGCTTCTGTAATTACTTCTACATCTCTTCCTGAAATAATAAAACCTGTAAAAATTGGATTGGGAGCAGGAAAAAGAGAATACAAACAACCGAGTATATTAAGGGGATTTTTACTTGAAGACAATTCACAAAATGAAAAAGATTTTATTTGGAAACTTGAATGTAA
>CADAWZ010000171.1 GCA_902791745.1 uncultured bacterium | reverse complement strand
AGGAAAATCAAGAAAACCAATAATATTTAAAAAAGTTGTTTTTCCACAGCCTGATCTTCCTGTTATACAGATAAATTCTCCCCTATCAATAGAAAAATCAACTGAATTTAAGGCATTTACAACGCTTCTACCTTTTTTAAAAACTTTAGTTAAATTTTCTCCTCTTAACATCAATCCTCATCTATTATTGATATTGTCTTTTTTTATTTTCTGTCCTCTCTCTCAAGTTAGGAAATCAATCTTTGTCAATTTACACTATTTATTTATTAATCAATTTTCAAAAATACAATACATCTCTAATATTTTTTATTTTGTAGCTGTAAGGCGATGAACGATATTTATTACACTCAGTAGTTACTTTATAAAAAGCAATTTCTAAGACTTTTTTATTTTTTTATATATTGCAAATTACTTTCCGAGTGTAATAACCTAGTGAATGCCTTATTGCTAAAAATAAAAAAATCTGTATTTTTGAAAATTATTAACTTAGAAATTAATAAAAACCTATTTTTCTGTATAATTTTACCCTCGCAAAAGCACAGATGTATTTTCTGACAATATACTTTTCAACGGTATCAAAAACCTATTTTTCTGTATAATTTTACCCTCGCAAAAGCACAGATGTATTTTCTGACAATATACTTTTCAACGGTATCCAAACAGCAAAAGCTGAAACCACAACAGACCAAACAAAAGACAATATCAAAATATCTAAACTTATTCTAAAAACAGAACCTCCTCCAGTTTGAGGTAGATATTGACATAAAAACACAAATGAATACGACAACAAAACACCAATTATCCACGCAAAAACAACCATCAAAAATGACTCTGAAAAAAACTCTGAAAAAATATGTTTCTTCTCAGCTCCCAAAGCACGCTTTACTGCAATTTCTGATTTTCTCTCTGTAACAGCCATTGAAATCACAGATGAAATAGAAGCTAAAGAACCAACTCCTGAAATCAAAAAGAAAACCAATGTCAAATAGTTCCAAAAAGCCAAAGAACCAGAGGTCTCTTTTTCTATCTCAGATGAATCAACAGATTTTATATATTCTATTTTTTTCTTCGCCTCAGAAGAAATTTTTTCAAAAGAAGCACCCTTTGAAGGTATTGCCATTACACAGGTGATCAAATTTTGTCTCTCTGTAATATTCTGCAAAGTTTTCAAATTTACAATAACTTGTCTATCAGGGAATGAAGATGTTTTTTTCATTATTCCACTTACTTTAAATTTTTTCCCCTTTAAAGTGAATTCACTCCCAATATTTAAATTATCCCTTTTGGCTATATCCCAACCGACAAGAGCCTCTAAATCAGCCGATATATTTTTTCCTGTAAAAATACCTGATGAATCTGTATATATATTAACTTTTTCTTTAGAAATACCTACAACGATGTCTGGAATACCAACTACAACAATATCGTCAGATGACATTCTTGTTATAAGCATTGGAACAAATTCAGATATTCCATCAATCTTCGAAATTATTTCAACTTTTTCTTCTGGAATTAATCCTCCACCTATCCAAAAATTTTTCTTTTCACACAAAAAAATTCTGTTAGAAAAAATTTTCGAAATCCCCATTGATAACTCAGTAAAATATGAGCCTATGGAAGATATAAGAATCATCAAAAATATTCCAACTGCAGTAGCTAATACTGCAGGTATGACACGAGATTTTCTCCTCGATAACAACAACAAAGATTCTTTAATTATTTTTATCATTATTTTCGTCTTCCAAATATTTGTTCAAACGAAACATCAGTTTAAAAACACAATATCCAGCAGAAAAAATTCCCAATAAAAAGCCTAAAATCAGAAACAAAGGCATTGAGTCAAATTTTTTATCAAGAAAATAACCGAGAAAAAAGCCACCCAAAACACAAAAGACTACAGCAAAACCAATACCTGAAGCTTGAGATGACAAATAATTAGCTTTAAATTTATCTTTCATTAACCAGCAAATTCATCAATAACTCTTGACTCTACTCCCTTAAAGTTGAGAATAATATCAACTATTCTATCTGATGCCTTGCCATCACCATATGGATTTACAGCTTTTGCCATTTTTTCATAGACATCATTGTCTCTAAGTAGTAAAGAGGCAATCTCAAAAACTTTATTCTCATCAGTACCAGCAAGAATAGCTGTACCTGCTCTAAGACCTTCTGGACGTTCAGTATTTTCTCTCAAAACAATTACAGGTTTTCCAATAGAAGGAGCTTCTTCCTGAAGACCTCCAGAATCGGTCAATACAAAAAATGACTTTTTCATCAATCCTATCATTACAGGATAATCAACAGGATCCATCAAAAGAACTCTGTCAATATTTGACAATTCAGCGAAAACAACATCTCTAACAGCAGGATTTCTATGTACTGAAAAAACGATCTCAACATCTTTATGTTCAGAAACAATTCTCTTCAAAGCCCTGCATATATTTCTCATAGGCTCGCCTAAATTTTCACGCCTATGTGTTTCAACAAAAAGAATTTTCTTTTTATCATCATGAAATTTTACAAACTCATCTGGATATACAACATCATTCTTTGCTAAAATATACTGAAGAGAATCAACAACAGTATTTCCAGTCAAATATATTTTATTTTCATCTACTCCAAATTTCAAAAGATTTTCTTTTGCTTCTCTTGTTGGAGCAAAATGTATTGAAGCAAGGGATGAAACAATTCTCCTATTCATTTCTTCTGGGAAAGGATTGTACATATCATCTGTTCTAAGACCTGCTTCAACATGACCAACAGGAATTTTATGATAAAAAGCAGACAAAGCTCCAGCCAAAACAGTAGTTGTATCTCCCTGAACCAAAACAATATCAGGCTTAACTTCTTCCATTATTTTTTCCAAACCAGTCAAAACCCTAACTGTTATATCTGAAAGAGTTTGTCTATCTTTCATAATATCCAAATCATAATCTGCTTTCAAATCAAATAAATTCATGACTTGATCGAGCATTTGTCTATGTTGTGCAGTCAAAACAACGATTGGCTGTATATTTTTTTCTGATTTCAATTTCATTACAACAGGAGCCATTTTTATGCCCTCTGGTCTTGTACCAAAGACAGCCATAACCTTTATCATAAAAGCCTCCAAAGTTCACTTTGTTTTTTAAATATTCTGTAAATAATGATGTTTATCCTCTACTATTTTATTTGTACTAAAAGCTACAAAAAAAACCGGCCAAAAGGCCGGAAACAATTTCTTTCCTCTATTTATTATTTCTACTATTTATTGTTCACTTTTAACTAACTTTTTTATTTTTTTAAATCACTTAATAATTTACAATTTGCAAAAGCCCTATCACCTATTTTTGTTACACTATTTGGAATAGTTACCTTCTCCAATGATAAACAACCTTCAAAAGCACTTTTTCCAATCTCTGTAACAGTATCTGGAATTACAACAGATTGCAATTTATCACAGCCCTTAAAAACTTCATCATCAATTTTTGTTACTCGATATGTAATACCACTAACGGGTTGTCGATATGGAGACGGAATATTAAAAACAGAAGGAAGCAAATTTTTATTAATAAACCCAAACAACTTAAGAAAATCATCATTAAGTGCAACATCTGTAACAGAAGCATCTGCCGAATTTTGCTTTTTAGGTTGATTAGAAAAACTTGAAATTTGTGATGAAGAATCTGCTTTTAAATCCCAAATTTCCTGTTCCCAACCGAGAGGAATACCAAAAGACTCAA
>CADAWZ010000170.1 GCA_902791745.1 uncultured bacterium | reverse complement strand
TCTGTTGAAATCTTTTGATTAAAAAGAAGTGCAATAGGTTTATTTACAGGAAAAATTTTTGAAGAATTAACTCCAAGATTGGTTGAGTTGTTTGGATAACTCTTTTCAACAAATGGTGGAAGGTATGAAAAACTCCATACATATTCCTGACCAAGTGTTTTATCTGAAACAGATTTTACATCTCCTGAAATAGTAACCTTATACTTTTTTCCTGGTTCCAATGGTTTTTCTGGAATAAAAGTAACAGTAGATGTACCTATCCAACGATATTCACCTTTGATTGCAGGGGATATTGTAAACCAAGAAGCACAATCTGCTTTGTCTGTTGATGGTGAAAGTGGAACCATTGGAGTTGAAAAAACAACAGTTATTGCCTTTCCATCATCTTCTGATACAACATTTCCATATGGCAATGCACTTATTACAGAAGGAGCAGTTGCTTCATCGGCTGAAACAGCTGGAACACTTGAAAAAAGAATTTTTTTTGCTTTTGCTCCTGTTTTAGGAGGATTATTTCCTCCACCTCCTTGACCGCCAAATTTACAGCCTGTCAATGAAAATGCAGTAAGCAAAATCAAGGCTATTACTAAAAAATGTTTAAACAAAATACCTCCTTTTCCCTTATTATAAGGGGCAAGTTTAGATTATAAATGTAAGTTACAAATTTTATATATTCTAACATATTAATAAATAAAAAGCAATATTTTTATTATTTTATTGTTGTTTATATTATTTTGCAGGATTTTTTATGTTTTTATAAAAAAGTTGATAATAACTGACTAAACTTTTTTATAAAAAATATTTTATAATTTTTGAATCCTTTTTGATAGAATTTTCATCTATATAAGTGAAAACAGAAAATAAGGAGATGAAAAAAAATATGAGACAAGATAAATGGACTATAAAAGCACAGGAATCGTTACAACAAGCAATGGATTATGCTTCTGAAAGAAATAATCAACAGATAGAACCAGAACATCTTCTTTTAGCTCTTTTGAATCAAGAAGATGGAGTTGTTGGTGAAATTGTTAATCAAATGGGAGTTAACCAATCATCACTTACATCAAAAATTAAACAACTTGTTGATAATTTGCCAAAAGTAAGTGGTAGTAATACCAATTCCTATCTTTCAAACGCTTGTGCACAGGTTATTGAACAGGCAGAAAAAGAATCAAAAAGAATGCAAGATGAATTTACATCAACAGAACATTTCTTTATTGCTCTTTCATCAGATAGAAACACAAAATGTGGCAATATTCTTTCTTCTTTTGGAATTACTCCTGAAAAAATATATAAAGTTTTGACAGATATAAGAGGAAATCAGCGTATAACTGATCAAAATCCTGAAGATAAATATCAAGCACTTAAAAGATATGCAAAAAATTTGACAGATCTTGCAAAAAAAGGAAAATTAGACCCTGTTATCGGAAGAGATGATGAAATAAGAAGAGTTATACAGGTATTGTCAAGAAGAACAAAAAATAATCCTGTTTTGATAGGTGAGCCAGGTGTTGGAAAAACTGCAATAGCAGAAGGACTTGCAGAGAGAATTGTAAGAGGCGATGTTCCTACATCTCTAAAAAATAGAGAAATTGCAGCACTTGATTTAGGGGCTATGCTTGCAGGTGCAAAATATAGAGGCGAATTTGAGGACAGGCTAAAAGCATTGTTGAAAGAAATTGAAGGTTCAGATGGTAGGGTAATTCTCTTTATTGATGAACTTCACACACTTGTTGGAGCTGGTGCTTCAGAGGGAAGTGTTGATGCTGCAAATATGTTAAAGCCTGCTCTTGCAAGAGGTGAAATACGTTGTATTGGTGCAACAACACTTAAAGAATACAGAAAATATATTGAGAAAGACGCCGCTCTTGAAAGAAGATTTCAACCTGTAATGGTTCCTGAACCTGATGTCGAAGACACAATAGCAATTTTAAGAGGATTGAAAGAAAAATATGAAATTCACCATGGAGTTAGAATTCTTGACAGTGCTATAGTTTCTGCTGCTACACTTTCAAATAGATATATAACAGATAGATTTTTACCAGATAAAGCAGTTGATTTGATTGATGAAGCTGCTTCAAGACTTAGAATTGAAATAGACAGTATGCCAACAGAAATTGACGAAGCTGAAAGAAAATATAGACAACTCGAAATTGAAAAACAGATTCTTTCAAAAGAAACAGATGAGGCTTCTAAAGATAGACTTAATAAGATGTTGGAAGAAATGGCTTCTATAAAATCAGATTTGGATAAAATGAAATCACAATGGACACTGGAAAAACAAATCATTAAGCGAATTGGTGATTTGAAAGAAAGAATGGATGAACTAAAAACAGAAGAAGCAACAGAAGAGAGAAAAGGATCACTTCAAAGAGTCGCTGAAATCAGATATGGACTTATTCCTGAATTGAAAAAGCAGATTGATGATCAAAAATCAAGACTATCAGAAATTCAAAAAGAGCACAAATTCTTGAAAGAAGAAGTAGATGAGGAAGATGTAGCTGAGGTCGTTTCAAAATGGACAGGTATTCCTCTTTCAAAGATGATGGAAGGCGAAACTCAAAAGCTCGTAAAAATGGACAGCGAGCTTAAAAAATTTGTTGTTGGTCAGGATAATGCTGTTGAAGCTATTTCAAATGCAGTAAGAAGAGCAAGATCAGGCATTGCTGATTCAGATAGACCACTTGGAAGTTTCTTGTTCTTAGGACCAACAGGTGTTGGTAAAACAGAACTTGCAAAAAGGCTTGCAGAATTTTTGTTTGATACAGAAAAGGCAATGATAAGAATAGATATGAGTGAATATATGGAAAAATATTCTGTATCTCGTCTTATTGGAGCTCCTCCAGGATATGTTGGATATGATGAAGGAGGTCAACTCACAGAAGCAGTTAGAAGAAGACCATATAGCGTAATTCTTTTTGATGAAATCGAAAAAGCACATGGCGATGTATTTAATGCACTTCTCCAAGTTCTCGATGATGGAAGACTTACAGATGGACAAGGTCGTACAGTTGATTTCAAAAATACTATTATCATAATGACATCAAATATCGGTTCATCATATATTCAAGATTTGACAGCAGATATTTTTAAACAGACTTGATGAGACAGTAATATTTAACAAGCTCTCGAAAAAAGATATAACATCTATTGTTGATATACAGTTGAGAAGACTTGAAAAGAGGCTTGCTGAAAAGAAAATTGAGTTGACATTGACAGATTCTGCAAAATCATTCCTTGCAGATATGGGATATGATCCTGTATATGGAGCAAGACCATTGAAGAGAGCTATAAGAAAATATCTTGAAGACCCACTTGCACTTGCTGTTTTGAGTGGAAAGGTAAAAGCGGGAGAAAAAGTAACAGCAGACTTTGACAAAAATTCAAATACAATAATTTTTAAGTAATTACTATAGATAAAAAAACAGCCTCATTCAAATGAGGCTGTTTTTTGTAGATTTTAACAAATTAAATTCTGTTGAACATTTTAAATTTACCAGTGTTTATATATTCTTCTTTTTTATTAGTATTTGCTTCCAATGTTGATTTTATATATGTCGAACCTGTATCCCAATTTGCAACATATTTACTCAATATAAGACTTGATAAACTTGGATCGTAATTGACTTTTAGATTCCTGATTCCTATCATATTCATATTATTACCGCATATTATTGCACCTGATACAGCAAAATCGAGATTATCATTACCAACATCAACTGTTAAATCATTTTTTGAATATAAAATACCTCTGAAATCTGAGCTTGAAAGCTCTGCATCTTCACCAGATTCTGAAGATTTTGTTGCAGAAACCCTATTTATTATTATATCATTTTTTGACCAAATAGAAACCCAATTCTCTTCTGTTGCATCTACGCCTGACCCGACAGCTTCAAATTTTATGTCTCCTTGTGTTGAAGCTATATGACCTGTACCGTATATAAACCCTTTTATATTTATATTTTTAGCAGTAATTGAATTGTCGGTTGTTAAATAATAAGTCGTATTACCATTATCATTTTTTTCTATTATCTCTCCCAATCTAATTGCAGCACGACGATTTATAGCTGATATATAATCTGAAGCATCGTTTTCGTGTATTAATTCGTCTATGACTTCAGGAGATGGGGCTTCTAATTGTACAGGATGAGAATATCCTCCAGAATATCCTCCTCCGCCTCCACCACCCCCATCGAACATTTCTACTTGTACAGCCTGCATTCTTGCCATTACTGGGGTTGTAAATAATTTTAAAAATTCAGTCATTATTTCAACAGGCATCGACTGCTTTGCAATATAATCTGTCTTTGGCACATATAATGATGAGGTAGTTTTTGGATTTGAATCTGAATTTATCTGTTGTACATTTGTTCCTAGATATTTATCTTTTCTCTCAAATGTAGCAAATTTGAAAGAACTATCTGATTGTACATGGCAACCTATACCCATTATTAAATGTGAATTATCTGATTCAAAAGTTACATGCTCTAAAGCAGTTGCAATTTCTTGTGCTTTTGCTGTAAATTTTGTTTTATTACTTGATGAATTTATTACTTCATCTACATATTCAGAAAATTTGTTTAATACAAAGCATTTTTTATTTGTTCCTAAATTGACTTCTTCTGCTATATAATCAAAATTTTCCCTATTTTCAGCAAAATGTTGTTTTACAGCTTTATATTCTTCTGAAGTTTTATCACTGAAATCTTTTACACCTTCAACCAATGACATATATTGAATAAATCCAGATAAGGATACATTATAAGTTCCAGTGGAGTTTCTTTTTATTTTTGAAGCAACCTCACCTAAAGCTCTTGCTTTTGCAAATGTTTCATACTCCAAAGTTATCTTTTCATTATTTTCTTCTATTCCAGCATTTCCATTTGGTATAAAAAATGATGCATATCTATTTCCCTCGCTACTTTTATAGGCACCTAAAACACTTTTACATTGTTCTAATAAATAGCACTGATATAAGTTTCTTATTTCTTTCAAATTTTCTTCAAGAGCTTGGGAACCACCGCTTAATAGATATTGAATTAAGCCAGTATTTGCAATTTCTGATTGTCTTATCTTTGATTTTATGTTTTTTTCTTGTTCCTCAAATAGTTCATTAAATTTTTTATTAAATTTTTCTATATCTGAATTAGAGAATGATGAACTTGTAAGAGTTTCATGATATTTTTCAAAAGTCGTATTTTCCTTAACACCTTTAAAACTTTCACCATAAATATCATAAAATTCTTCAAATGTTAAGCATACTTTTAA
>CADAWZ010000169.1 GCA_902791745.1 uncultured bacterium | reverse complement strand
TGGGAAAAGCATTTGATGTTGCACTTCATGTTGGAACATTCATATCACTTTTAATTTATTACAGAGAAACTATTGTAAAAATATTTAAGGATTGGGTTGCGACTTTTAAAGAATTAAAAACTCCAAAAGTTATTTTTGATAATCCTGAAAAAAGATTGCCTTGGCTAATATTGATGACAGTAATTCCAGGCGGATTAGTTGGAGTATTTTTAGAAGATGTCATAGAAAAATATGCTTCTGGTCCAATGGTAACTTCAATTTGTTTAATCGTATTTGGAATGGTTCTTTGTATTGCTGAATCATATTCAAAAAGACTTACAATTCAAGAACGACCCACATCTGAAAATGTAAATTTTATGCAGGCACTAATAATAGGAATTGCTCAAGCCTGTGCATTAGTACCTGGTATGTCAAGATCTGGAATCACAATGACAGCTGGAATGTTTTTAGGAATGAAAAAAGACCAAGCAGCCAATTTCTCATTTTTGATCTCAATTCCAATTATAGGTGGTGCTGCAGTATATTCAGGCTTAAAACTTTTTACACATCCTGAATTGATGACAACAACTCCAATGATATTTTTAGTTGGTATCATAACATCTGCAATAACAGGATATTTTGTAATCAAATTCTTATTGAATTTTATCAAAAAAGACAGTTTCGCTGTTTTTATGTATTACAGAATCGTCCTTGGTCTAATAATAATGGGAATGTTCTTCTTTGGTAAATTATAAGAAATTGTTTAGAGGAAATTTTAAGGGGGTGTGAAAAAACTCTAAATGAGTAATTTTTGTTCGGTGTAAGTCAATGAACGGCTTCAGTTTTCTCATAGTAGCTGAATAAAATATGCTCTTATTTTGCGAGAAAACTGTCAAAGTGAATGACTTGCACCCAAAAAGTTGCGAAAGCAGATAACAAATTGTTTAATTTTTTCACAGCCCCTGTTTTAGTGCCAAATTTCTTTAAAGATTTATCCATAAAGCAGGGCGAATACCAAATCTTGGAGAAATATTAATATTATAGACGAAAGCCCCCCATTCATTAACCCAACAAAACACAGGGTCATTTCTATAAATAAAACGAGAACGAAGCCACCAATAACAATATCCTTCCTTATCTGTCCAAAGACCTGTTAGCTTCGCATAACCAGTAGCAAAACATTTTCTTTCCTTTGTAGTAGCAAAATAATTTTTATTTTGAACCTCATCTTTAGATAACAAAAATACATTATAAGTAGCACCTGATGAATCAACATCTAAAAGCTGAGTAGGATATATAAGCTTTTTCTCACCTGTTGTAAAAGCATTATTATAAAAATAAACATTTAACCTTTTAGAAAGTAAGTCCCAATTATTTGACCAATTAATATTCGGATCAAAGAACATTGTATCAATAGCATATTCAGATATTACTAATAGCCTATTATTAACATTATCTTTATACAATACTCTCCATTCGATAGGCTTAATTTCAGCTTCTGCTGTATGATGATAACGACCAAATTTTACTATAGAATCTTTTGTTGCATTTTTAAATGGATTTTCTATAGTAACATCTACTGTAAATACCGCAATATTTGCACCATCTAAAGAAACTGTTACTGGTGTACTTCCTTCACTCAATGCAGTAATTTTGCCCTTTTCAACTTTGACAACTGACTCATTTTTTACATCATATTTAACTTCTTCTGTTACATTAACTGACTCATTTTTTACATCATATTTAACTTCTTCTGTTACATTAGTACCATTAAGTGTAACAATTATATTCTCAGTATCACCAACTACAAGAGAAAATACATCTTTGGATACCTCAAGATTTGGTATATTTGGATCAATTACAATGACTACAAAAGTTTTATCTACTGTTGCATTGTCATCTTGTACAGTAACAATAGCAATACCTGTAGATAGTCCAGTTATAACACCTTGTTCAACTGTTGCTATTGCTTCTTCATCGACTTTATATTTAACTGTATTTGTAACATTTTCACCATTTAGAGTTACAATAATATTGTCAGTTTCACCAACATTTAATATAAACTTTGTAGAAGAAAGTTCAAGGATAGGTAGATTTGATTCTGGTGTTGAAGTTAGATCAGTCGTTGGATTTGGAGCAGTCGTTGAAATTGGAACAGTCATTAAATTTTGAGGAGCCGTTGAAGTTGGTGTCATTGGCTCATTTTGTTGTGATAATAAATAGTAATATGTAGAATTATCTGATAGATTTGATTTTCCGCCACCACAGGCAGTCGTTATTATGGCAATAAAAAAAAGATAAATTAATAAAAAAGCAAAATTTTTCTTAATCATATTTTCTCCTTATATTTTTATTTTACTTTTATAAAAGCAATTATTGAAATTTATATTCTTTGTGTAATTCTTTACACCCTTTACACCCTCTATTCATATTTCTTTTTCTCCATAAGTAAGTGAAAAGTTACTGTAAACTATCCAATAACCTGTACACTGTCATTTTATCATTGTGAAGCTAACTCTTTATTTTTTTTCAAACCTCAACAATTCGTCTCGGTAGTAGGCATATTGTTTTTTGCGTTTTTCGATTTCAGCAGGTAAGCCTTCTTGTAAACTATTTGTGTATTTTTCGAAATTGTCCAAAATAGAGGCTATCTCTTTTTGTTTTTCAAGTGGCGGAAAAAATAATCCACCTAACAATTCGGCATATTACTATTTATTAGCTCAACAAAATGCTAATAACAACCAACAGGAAGAGAATAACAACCAAGAAGAAAATAACCCAGCCGAATAAGAAGTAACTGAAGCTACACTCGATGACGATGTTCTCCAAAAATTAGGCTATCAAAAAGAAGAAATAGAAGGTGGCTATTATATTATTAAAAAAATCGATACTACAAAAGAAAGAATATTGGAAGAAGATGAAGTAACTTCTGTTGAAATTCCTGCAACTTTTACATATGAAAACAAAACATATAAAATAACAAAAATTGGAAATAAGGCTTTTTATAAATGTTGCAATATTACAAGTGTAAATATTCCTGATACTGTTACTGAAATTGAAGATGGTATCTATGATGAAGAATCAGAAGAACCACCTTGTGGAGCTTTTATGGATTCAGGAATAACAAGTATAGAACTTCCAAAGAGTATAACAAAAATTGGAGATTTTGCTTTTTTTAATTGTCAGCAATTAACAAGTGTAAATATTCCAGAAAAAGTAACTACTATTGGAAAAGCTGCTTTTGATTTGTGTTATAATGAGAATTTAAGTATTACTATTCCAGACAGTGTTAAAACTATTGGAATAAATGCTTTTTACTTTGTTCAAAATATCTCTTACCAAGACCGTGAAGA
>CADAWZ010000168.1 GCA_902791745.1 uncultured bacterium | reverse complement strand
TTTACAGGCTTAGATTGCTGGGCTTCCCCCTTGTGGGGATTGTTTTTTAAAAACTCGTTAGAGTTTTTAACTATTTCCAAGCCTCGCAATGACAAAGTGATATTTTACAGGCATATATTGGATAGTTTATAGCAAATTGTTATTTACTTATTTTTAAAAAATTAACTAGCACAACGAGTTAATAACTGAAAAAAAAATATAAAAATAGCAGGTGAATATGAGTGAGAGTGAAACCATAAAAGTTATTTTAGCAGATGATCACAATCTATTTAGGAAAATGCTTTTTCATCTTTTGAGTGATGAAGATGACATAGAAGTAATAGGTGAAGCAAGTACAGGCAAAGAAGCATTAGATCAATGTAAAGAAAAAAATCCTGACATCTTGATCCTTGATATAAATATGCCAGTTATGGATGGTTTAGAGGCTATACGGCTTCTACATGAAGAAAATAATAACATAAAAGTTATAATACTTACTGCAATAGAAGATGATGATTATATATTTAAATTTATAAGAGAAGGAGCAACAGCATATCTTTTAAAAGACACTACCCCTCAAGAAATGTTAAAAACTATCCGTGCAGCATATTATGGCGAATCTCTTATTCAAGCAAAAGTAATGAAAAAAATCTTAAACGAATTTTGTAAACTCTCTGAACAAAAAGAAAAAAAGGTTCAACCCATAACAAATTCAAAGGCTCTGGATTCATTGACAGAGAGAGAAAAAGAAGTTTTATCGCTCATTGCCAAAGGAATGAATAACAAAGAAATTGCTTCATCTCTCGTAATATCTGAAGCAACAGTAAAAACTCATGTTGCAAATTTAATGAATAAATTAGAAAAAAGAGATAGAGTAGAGCTTGTGCTGTATGCATTAAAATCTGGATTTTCTATTTTAAACTAAAATTATTTATTTTTCTTCTTTTAATCCTTCTTATTCTTCGCCTTTTTAATACAGCTATGTAACCTGATGTGATAATTCCCGCAGGAAGTGCAACTATTGCAATTCCAAATATTGAAGAAATCATTGTAATTATTTTTCCTACAACAGTAACAGGCAATATATCACCATATCCAATAGTAGTTAACAGTACAGTAGCCCAATAAATAGCATCAAAAAATGAATCAAAAGATTCAGGTTCTATAGCAAAAATAACAAGTGCAGAAATTACAATATAAGACATTGCAAAAGTAAAAACAACAAGCAAAGCATCTTTAGAATTTTTAATTACTTTTGCAATTATATTGACACTCTTTGAATATCTCAAAGCCTTAAAAACTTTAAAAACACGAAGTATTCTTATAACCCTAAATAATCTAAATAATTTAAAACTGCTATTTAACATTGTCAATGTTGGCAATATTGAAATTAAATCTATAATAGCCCATACAGTAAATGGATATTTTATAAATGACATAAAAGACTTATCATTTAATTTATAATCAGCAGTAATCAATCTAAATATATAATCAATTATAAAAATACCAGTTGTAATAATATCTGTATAAAAAAATAATTTGCAAGTATGTTTGAATGTAAGAGGTATTATACTAACTGCTATCGCAATTAACATTAAAATGTCATAGTAATAACTTATTTTATCTGTTTCATCAGCAACTTCTATTATTTCATATAATCTTTTTCTCATAATTACTCTTTTACACTTGATTTTTAACAAAATCTATTATATTATAAGTATTATAAAAAAACAAGTATTTATTTAAAAAAGGAAAAAAAATGCAGGAAAAAAATACAACTGGAAAATGTCTTTCATGTGGAAAAGAATTACCAGATAAACGCCCATACTGTCAAGAATGTAGACGCAAACAAGAATTAGAACGCAGAAAAAATGAAAAAATAGAAGAAACAAAAGAAAATAAAAAAGCTATATTAAAGACACTCCCTATAATTTTAATTGTCTTGATTATCTCAGCTTGTATATATTTTTTCATAAATTCACAAAAGAATAAAGAAGTAGTAGAAACAGGCACAGGTTCAATAAAAATAACAACCGATCCAGAAGGAGCCGAAATAATATCACTTGACGGCAGTTTTCAAAACGGAAAATCTCCATTGGTTGTAAAAGATTTACCTACTGGAAAAATATGTAAATATTCCATAATTATGGAGGGCTGTAAAAATACAAACGAAATATATGGAATAAAAGTAAAAAAAGATGAAGAAACTGTTTCCCATACAGTTCTTGAAAAACAGGGAAAATTGAATTTAAAAACAACTCCCCCATTTGCCGATATTTATATTGATGGATTAAAATATGAAAAACAAACTCCAACAAAAATTGAAGAAGTACCTGCTGGAAAAAGAAACATAAAATTTGTATACCCTGACGGAAATTCTATTGAAAAAACTGTTGATGTAAATTGGAAAGAAACTACAAATATAAATATTTTACAAGATACAGAAAAATCAGGCATAGAATTTCGTATCCCTGAAGGAATAAAAGTATATTCAGACGGTAAATTTATGGGAAAAACTCCACTACCTGTACTTTTGACATCAGAAGGAGTTCATAAAATAACATTAATTTCTGAAAGGTATGTAACATATAAAGAAGATATTGAGACCCAAAAAGGTATTGTTACAACTTTAAATCCAAAATTAACACTATTTGGCAATATTGAACTTTCGGCAGACAGACCTGCTTATTTACAAAAAAATGATGGGCAACTTGCTCCACTACCAATAAAAGTTTCTTGTATTCCAAATGAAAAATTTGTTGCAAAAATAATATCTGCAGATGGTGTTGAAATGATTCAAGGGTTTGTTTTAAAAGAAGGTGAATTTAGAAGAATTTCTCTTAAATTGCCACCTCCTCCACCTCCTCCTGTAATAGCTGATTCAGCTCCAATGGATTATCAAAACTTTTCATCTGAACCATTTACAGATTTTTCGCAATTCAGATTGGAATATTTCTTTCCTCCGACAATTTGGGAAAAAACAAATGAATTTTCAAGTGATGTAGATTTAGACGGAGAATCCGAAAAAATACTCGGTTTTAAAAATCTATCTGAAGAAGGCGACAAAGGTTGTAAGGTATATGCTTTTTTGATAAAAAAGCACGACGGAGAATTTTTTGACAGAATACCACTTAGAAATCCAAGAATAGGTTGTTTAGGTGAAGGTGAAATAATATCTCTTGAAGTCGTAAAAAATGATTATTCAGGATATAGAGAAATAATTTATTCAGTAGGAAATGCAGATGACGGCATAACATCTCGAGGGGCTTTTACAATTTATAAGGGAGGAGCTTATAATGCTTCTTGGAGTCCAAGATAAATTTAAAACAAAAATAATAAAATTTGATACTTTTAA
>CADAWZ010000167.1 GCA_902791745.1 uncultured bacterium | reverse complement strand
GTAAATATAATTTGAAAGGTTATATTGAACAATAAAGAAAGATATTTTATATTAAAAATTTTACATATTATTTAATATTTTTAATATTTTTCATAACATTGCATGTGGAATATGTTCAAAAGTTTGTCCTGCTAACAACATAACAGTAACTGATAAGCCACATTTTCACGATCGATGTGAAGTTTGTTATTCCTGCCTTCATAATTGTCCTAAAAATGCAATTCATCTCAAAAAAGAGACAAGTAATGCCCGCTTTCGCAATAAAAATGTAACTTTAAAAGAAATTATTGATTCAAATGAATAATTGGAATTAGTATAATCTTTTAGTCAATTTGTGATATAAGAATACAAAAATTATTGTGCATATTATCGCTGTTGGTATTATATATGAAGCATTATAACTTAGTACATATAATGTTATATTTTCAGGAAGTTCTTTTAAAAATAATTTACAAAATAATAATCCAGAGATGATATGCCAAAAAGCTCTTAGACAAAATGCTAAAATAGACATCAGCCATAAATTAATTTGCTTGCTGTTTTCTTTTAAAAATCCAAGTATAAAAAAAGAAGAAAAAGCGAGGGGATAGTCAAGTAAGAATTGGATTGGATGTACAAACGCAGATGGCTTTGTCAACATCATTAATCCATAAGTAAAACATGCAATAAAACCACCGATTGGTCCTGCTATTGAGGAAAAAATCATTAGTGGTATTGATTCGAGTGATATTCCACCCCCAAAAGGTAATTTAAAAATATCACAAAATCCTAAAATATAAGCAAGGGATAGACATATCGCCCCTTTTGTTATCAATTTTTTTACCATATTTTTATTCCATAAATTGCTTCTGCCGATTCTTCCAATGTATGTGGTATTGTTACTAAATTTATTGTTTTACCTGTTACTTTTTCAATTTTTGCTTTTATTGGTCTTAAATTTGGATTGAATATTGTTATACATTCCAAAGTTATTGATTCATTATCCATGTCAGTAATTTTTGTTATTTTTATTCCATCAAATTTTTTTATACTTTTTTTAATCGTGAAAAGAAGATTATTTAAATAATCTTCTTTTTCTTTTTTCCAAGAATTTATCTGTTTTTTTATTGAAAATTTGCCTTTATAATTTATTTCATTTAATGTGTAATAGTAGTAACAGTTTTTGTCATGACATTGATGTTCATTTTCTAATTCTTCTGTCAAATATCCTCTGTGCATGTAGTAATCACAATAGCCAGTACATATTTTTCTTTTTTTGATAGAACCATTTACACATTTTACTTTAAATAAATTTGGTTTTTCTTCTATTGTTCTTTTTTCTGAATTTGTATTGTAAATAGCAGTTAGCATTTTTATTAATTATTTTTTATAAATTTTTATCATTTAATAATAACAAAAAAGCCTCCACTTGTCAAAAGTGAAGGCTTAATTTTTTTTATTTATTATTTACGGATAGAGACGAGTCAACATTCTTGGATAAGGTATTGTCTCTCTGAGGTGATCAATTCCGCAAATCCAAGTAATTGTTCTTTCAATTCCAATTCCAAATCCACTGTGTGGAACACTTCCATATTTTCTTAAATCGAGATACCATTCATAAGCCTCAAGTGGAAGTTTGTTTTCAATAATTTTGTTCTTCAACATCTCATAGTCAGACATTCTCTGACCGCCACCTGTTATTTCACCATAGCCTTCTGGGGCGAGTAAATCAGCACAAAGTGCATGTTTTGGATCTTTTGGATCTGGTTCCATATAGAAAGCCTTACATTGTGCTGGATATCTGTGTACAAATACAGGTCTGTCAAATTGTGATGAAATTATTGTCTCTTCATCTGCTCCAAAATCTTCACCCCAAGGGAGATCATTTCCATGTGAGTGGAGAAGTTCTATTGCGTCATTATAATGCAATCTTGGGAAAGGTGCTTTTATTGCTTCTACCTTTGAAATATCTCTTCCGATTGATTTTAAATCTGCTGAATTTTCTTCAACTACTTTTGAAGCCATATATGAAATCATATTTTCTTCCAATTCCATTATGTCTTCAATAGTTGCAAATGCTACTTCAGGTTCAAGCATCCAAAATTCCATTAGATGTCTTCTTGTTTTTGATTTTTCTGCACGGAATGTTGGACCAAAGCAGTAAACTTTTCCAAATGCCATACAGTTTGCTTCATTGTAAAGTTGACCACTCTGTGAGAGATATGCTTTTCTGTCAAAGTAATCTGTTTCAAAAAGTGTTGTTGTACCTTCACATGCTGCAGGTGTTAAAATTGGAGTATCTATGCGTAAAAATCCCTCTTTTCTAAGATAATCTTCGCAAGACCTTATAATGGTATTTCTTATTTTCATTATAGCATGTTGTCTTGCAGATCTTAGCCAAAGATGTCTGTGTTCCATTAGAAAATCTACACCATGCTCTTTTGGAGAGATTGGATAATCTTCAGATGTTCCAATTACTTCAAAAGTTTCAAGAGAAAGCTCGTAACCACTTGGGGCTCTTTCATCTTTTCTTACAGAACCTGTTACTATTATTGAACTTTCTTGAGTTGCTTTTTGGATTTCCTCAAATTTTTCAGGTGCAAATTGTGATTTTACTGCTACTGCCTGAATGATTCCAAATCCATCTCTTATTTGAAGGAAAACAATTTTTCCGCTAGATCTTTTGTTATAAATCCAGCCTTTTAATCTAACTGTCTGACCTTCAAATTGACCTATTTTGTCTATTGTTGTGTCCATGTTTTTCAACGCCACCTGTTTTTAAAAATATAATATAATCTTCTTTTTATAAAATGTTTTTCCTCCCATTTTTTCTGCTTAGTTAGGAAGTCAGTAGTCAAATAATTTGAATGAGCAATTTTTGTGAAATTTGAAAGGTGATAGGAAAATGAGAAAAATTTGAAAATTTACTTTTGAATTTTATATTATTTTTCTTTTGTTTTTGGTATAATAAAAAAAACGGGAGTGATTAAAAATGCTATACACAATAGAAGAGATAAAAGAAAAAGCTATTCCTATTGCAAAAAAATATGGTGTAGAGTCTTTGAGTTTGTTTGGTTCCTTATGCAAGAGGTGAGGTAAACGAAAAAAGCGACATTGATTTTTTGGTAGATAAAGGACAAATTCATGGATTAATATCTTATTTTTCATTTGTTCATAGATTGGAAGATGTTTTTGCTTGCCATGTAGATGTTGTTACAACTGGAATTGAAGATAAAGAGTTTTTAGAATCATTAATGAAGGATAGAGTTTTATTGTATGAAGAGAGATAAAACTGTTTTGTTAAAAATAGTAAAATATTGTGATGATATAAATTTTTTGATAAAGAAATTCAATAATGAT
>CADAWZ010000166.1 GCA_902791745.1 uncultured bacterium | reverse complement strand
CCAATCGAATCTTTGCCAAAAAGTGAAGAATTAGACGAGTCTTTGCCTTTAGTTGAAGAAGAGCCAGTAGAAGAGTCAGAACCAATCGAATCTTTGCCAAAAAGTGAAGAATTAGACGAGTCTTTGCCTTTAGTTGAAGAAGAGCCAGTAGAAGAGTCAGAGCTAATCGAATCTTTGCCAGTAGAGGAACCAAAATTAGACGAGTCTTTGCCTTTAGTTGAAGAGCCAATAGAAGAGGCAGAGCTAATCGAATCTTTGCCAAAAAGTGAAGAATTAGATGAGTCTTTGCCTTTAGCTGAAGAGCCAATAGAAGAGGCAGAACCAATAGAATCTTTGCCAAAAAGTGAAGAATTAGACGAGTCTTTGCCTTTAGTTGAAGAGCCAATAGAAGAGGCAGAACCAATAGAATCTTTGCCAGTAGAGGAACCAAAATTAGACGAATCTTTGCCTTTAGTTGAAGAGTCAATAGAAGAGGTAGAGCCAATAGAATATTTGCCAAAAAGTGAAGAATTAGACGAATCTTTGCCTTTAGTTGAAGAGCCAATAGAAGAGGCAGAGCCAATAGAATCTTTGCCAAAAAGTGAAGAATTAGACGAGTCTTTGCCTTTAGCTGAATTTGTGGATAGAGATACTGCAGATTTACCAATAGAAAAAGTAAAAGAAGATTTAGAGGTTTTACCATTTACTGGAGAATCTATAGAAGAAACATTACCAGAAGAAGCCTCTAACAATGTGGAAGTCGATTCCATTTCTTCTAAACAAGAAGAACCAAAATTATTTGAATATACATTTGCTGGATTTGATAAAAATTTATCTCCTATAAGTAGAGATGTATTTAATATGCCTTCTGAATTTACAGGTGTTTCAGATGCAATGTTATATGAAGTAAATGCAGATGAATTAGAAAATTTTGGCATTTATATTGGGGATGTTGCTTTAATAGAATATAATTCAGAACCTAAAAATGGTGATATTGTTTTTGCTGTTTATGATAGACATGTGATTTTAAGACAGGTTAAATTTTTAAGTCATATTGCTATTCTTTCAACTGGAGATAATAAAAATAATATAAATATAGACCGTTCAAATCTTGTATTTATAGGTGTTGTAAAGGGGTTATTTAGAACAGCATTTAGAGAAGATAATAAAACAGAAGAAAATAAACAGTATCCTTTGATAAAATATGTAAATAATTCTATTGAGATAATTACTTATTACAAACTGCCACCTCGTCTTCTCGGTGTTTCAGAAGCATTTTTGTTCGCTTTTGATACAGATGATATGGCTCATTTTAATGTTTTAAAGGGTGATTTTGGAATTTTTGAATATATGGATGCTCCAAAAGATGGAGATCTTGCTTTGTTACTTGTTGATGGTAAAATAATATTGAGAATTGTGAAAATTACAATTAATGGAAATTATATTTTGATTTCTGGAAGTTCAGAAATTCCAAATATTGAAATTGAAAAAGAAAATTTAGTTTGTTTCGGTAGCTTTAAAGGACTTTTTAGAAAGTTTTAGTTTTTAGTTGTTTTTATTATTTTGCTGGGCTGAGAGCTTAAAAAATGCTTTCCGCCCCATTTTTTTATATAATTTTGAAAATGTTTTTTATTTTCTGCCGAATGTTATTTTATTATAGAAAGCTCACTCTAAACATTTCGTAAACTCGTGATGTCGTTCCAGTATTTTTTCTCTTTTCTATTAAGAAAGGAGCTGAATTGCCGACTTACCCCCAAAAAATTTGTTGAATTGGATAATTAGCCAATTATTTAGGATGTGTTGGTAAACTACCAATTAGCCAATTTTTTATGTATAAGTCAATGAATGGAAATAGAGCGAAGCGGAGCCTGGAGTGAATGACTTGTACATAAAAATTGGCGTAGGCATAAAACTAACAAGTTAAATAGGCAAAAATAAAGTTTACCAACACATGTCATTTTACTTAGAGACAATTGATAACAGACGAAAGACGACGGAAGAGAGGAGAAAGAAATGACATTTAAAATAACGACTTTAGGCTGTAAAGTCAATCAATATGAATCTGAAAAAATAAAAGAAGCTCTCGTTTTGAGGGGATTTTCTGAAGTAGATGAAGATAAACCTTGTGATCTTCACATAATAAATACATGTACTGTAACACATATTGCAGACAGAAAATCAAGGCAAAAAATTCGCCAAGCCGTAAAATTAAGCCCTAATGGAAAGATTATTGCAACAGGCTGTGGGGTAGGCAATGATTCTTCAGATATAAATAAAATTTCCGATGATATAATTATTGTCAAAAATAAGGATAAAAATAAATTTGCCGATATCATCGAAAATCTTTTTTCAATAAAAGAATATAATCATGCTCAAAATACATTTGTAAGAAGTGATAGAACAAGGGCTTATTTAAAAACAGGTGATGGCTGTGAGCATTTCTGCACTTATTGTATTGTTCCGTATGTGAGAGGAAAAATTGTAAGCCGTCCTTCTGAAGATATAATGAAAGAAGCCTCTGAGATAATAAATTCAGGCTGTAAAGAAATTGTCTTGACTGCTATACATTTGGGAACTTATGGACAAGGTTTAGATGAAAAAATTAATCTTGCAATTCTTCTCGATAGATTGGCAACTCAATTTCCTGAAACAAGATTTAGAATTAGTTCTATTGAACCAATGGATTTTTCAGAAGATATGATTTCTGTAATGAAAAATCACAGTGGAATTTGTAGACATATTCATCTTCCACTTCAACATGCTTCTGATAGAGTTTTAAAGAGAATGAACAGAGATTATAGCAAAGATGATTTTAGAAAAATTATCGAAAAAATAAGAAATATAATCCCTGAAATTTCACTTACTGCAGATGTTATTGTCGGTTTTCCAGGTGAGACAGACGAAGATTTTGCTGAATTATGTGATTTTGTGAAAGAAATCAATTTTTACAGATGTCATGTTTTTAAATATTCAAAAAGAGAGGGAACACCTGCAAGTAAATTTAAAGACCAAGTTCCTGAAATAGTAAAAGCAAATAGAAGTGCTGAATTGATAAAAATCAGTTCTGATTTGGAATTTGAAAGAAATAAATCTTTTATTGGAAAAAATGTTACTATTTTGACTGAATACAAAAATGAGAGTGAATTTTGGAATGGTTTGACATCAGAATATATAAGAGCAGAATTTAAAGGAAATGAAAATATAAAAGAAAATATGTTTGTTGATTTAAAAATAACTGAAGCAACGCCAGAAGGTGTTAAGGGAGTTCTTTTTGGGGGATTAAATATGGTAAAGGGAACCATAAGAGAAGCTGTTGCTGAGATAATAAAATTAAAAGGAAAAGAGATATTTAAAGATTTAAAGCGTTTTTTTGCATTTCTCGATGATTTAGCCCCAGACTATGCAAAAGAGCGAAGGATTATTAAAAACAATTTTGATGATAGTATTTTGAAATTATTTGTTGATGAGACTAAAAGCCCTTCTCAGCGTTTGGGTTGGGTTAAAATGAAACTCGAAGATTTAGAAGTTTCAAAAAATGCTATAGATTTTATTATTGAATCTTTTGGACTTGCTTTTGGTTGGGAAGATGAAGTGAGAAATTTAAAAGTCAATTCTCCAATTTCACATAGTTCATTAATGGGAGAATCTCGAAAACAATTTGCAAATGCAGATGTTAAAGATATTTCTTTAAATGATGATGTTTTGAAACAATGGGGATTTTATGATAAAAATGCTCTTCCTTCAGTTTTTAATATTTTGTCAACATATAAAACACCATTTGGTATTCCATATAGAGTAACAAAAATAGACAGTGAAATATTTAAGGATTGTGATAAATTACAGACAGTTGTTATTCCTGATACAATTACAGAAATAGGGGATAGTGCCTTTGAAAATTGTAGGTCTTTGGAAAAAATATATATTCCTGATTCAGTTACAAAAATAGGAAATAGAACATTTGCAAATTGTAAATCATTGAATAATATAACTATTCCAAATAGTGTTATAGAGATAGGAAATAGTGCATTTGGTGGTTGTTCTTCATTGGTTACAGCTGTGATTTCAGATAAAATTACAAAGATATCAGAGGGATTATTTGGTAAATGTAGGTCTCTTGTAAATATAGCTATTCCAAATGGAGTAACAGAAATTGGTGATATGGCTTTTGCAGGTTGTGAATCTTTGCCAAACATACTTATTCCTAAAAGTGTTACAAAAATTGGAAAGAGAGTATTTGCAAATTGTAAATCTCTTGATAGTATGATAATTCCAGTTACAGTTGCAGATATTGGTTTAGATACTTTTGGAGGTTGTGCAAAATTACAATTATTCACACTTCCAACAAAATATACAATTTTTAAAGATGATGTAAATAGGCAGATTGATTTGACATCAAAAGTAAGAATGCAGAATATACAGTCAAAAGTTCAAATAAGTTCGCAATCATCTCAACAGCAACAACAGGCAAAACAGCAAGCACAGCAACCAGTGCAAAAGCAAGGAAATTTTTTTAAATCTGCAAAAGTTGGCGATTATATAAAATTTGGCAGTTATCCACAGACTTCAAATAGTCAGAATCAGTCTATTGAATGGCAAGTTTTGTCAATAGAAAATGGTAAAATGCTTGTTATTTCTCGTTATGGTCTTGATGTAAAGTGTTTTGATGGTAGTTCTAATGTTTGGAAAAATAGTGAAATTCGCAAGTGGTTGAATGGTGAATTTTATAATAAGGCATTTACAGATCAAGAGAAGAAATCGATAAATCTTTCTAATCTTTCAGATGTCGGTACAAGTGATAATGTATTTTTGCTTAGTAAAGAAGAGGCAGAAAAGTATTTTGCTAATAAAGATGCGAGAAGATGTAAGCCTACTGATTATGCTAAAAATAATGGTGCTTCTGTGTGGGATGGTTGTGGTGTTTGGTGGCTTCGTTCTC
>CADAWZ010000165.1 GCA_902791745.1 uncultured bacterium | reverse complement strand
GCTCATTAGCTTTTTGGCATCAGCCATTGAAATTCCATTAGCTGTAGCAACCTTCTTATGCCAAACTGTAATATCATCATCTATTTCTTTTTGCATTCGCTGGTGAAGGTCTTCCAATTCATGAGCGAATGAATCAGCTCTCTTTAATTGACTTCTTTGTAATTCTTACAAAGCGACCTTCCCAATATTCTTTACTTCTCATTGTCTATATTCTCTTCAGGTGTTTTTTGAGGATTTCCGAAATAATCATTCATAGCTTGTTCTTGTTGTGATTGCTCTTCTTTTTCTATCTTTTTCAATTCTTCCTCAACATTTGTTACATAAGGATGTTGAGCTACTAAAGTTTCTTTTGAAAGAATACCAACACTATTTTTGATGTCAGCTATAACCTGTGATTCCATTACTACTGTATCTCTATCAACTATCACTTCTAACGGAGAGTTGCTACTTCTACTCTTCCATAAATTAAAAAATTCCAGAACCTCTTCAAATGAGGCTTGGAATTCTGTTTCTATTTCGTTTGAATCTAAATCAATATCGTTGTAAATACTTTTGATGGTCATTTGGTTAGGTGTCGTTCCACTCTTCAGCTCATCGACATCATAGCCACTTGCATTTTTGATTAACTCTTTCTGTAATATCGAAAGTATAAGCTGATAGTTTTCAGGATTCACTTCTATTTTAAGAGTATCAACACCACCGCCTGAGCCGTCAACAGTTCGAACCTTTACAGCTCCATAAGTAGTTAATTTCCTTCTAAAGTCTGCAAGGGGGGTTCTCCATCATAGTTTTTAAGGACTAATACTGTTGTTCTTACATCCTCGCTTACATTATTAGCAAAGTCGCTCAAAAGCTCATTTATACCATCCTGTAAGCATTTAACTTTTAATAATGGTTTCTAATATTAATATATTTGATTTTTTATTTCACCAGTCCAGTTTTCAAAGATATAAAATGTACAAAAAATTTGACTTATTATATTGTTCAACAAATAAGAAAAGTTTTTAGTTTATAATAGTTATTTATTAACTATTTATTTCTCAAACCCAGAAAATTTAATATTGCAACAAAAATAATGGCTCCCATAATATTCCAAATAAGTCTCATAACAACTGCATTTATAAAAATATCTTTTTCAAAGAGTGTAAAAGTTGCTGTTGCAGGAAAATGAAATGCATTTGCTACGAATGGACCAAGAAGACTTCCAATAATTCCAAGAACTATAAATCCAAGACATCCAGCCCTACCTGCTCCTGCTATTTTTGCTCCAATAGCTCCGCATATAAGAGCTACAATAATTGAATGAATAATATACATCATCATAATTTTTCTAAAATCTCTTTCAATTTATATACATTTTCTATAGGAGTTGCCCAACTTGAAGCAAATCTCACTATTGTGTTTTCACTGTCAAATTTTTGCCAAAAATCGAATTTAACAAACTTTTTTAATTTATTAATTTCTTTATTATTCATTATTATAAATATTTGATTTGTTGGAGAATCAACATAAAAACGATAATTAAAAATTCGAAAAATTTTTCGAATTTCATTTGCAATATTAACAGCATGTTTACTTAATTCAAAAAAAAGGTTATCTTCAAAAAGTGTATCAAATTGAATACCAAGAAGTCTTCCTTTTGCTAATAATGCTCCTTGTTGCTTTATAATACTTTTAAAATATTTAGGGGTATTATTTTTTGTAAAAATAACAGCTTCCCCACAGAATGCTCCCATTTTTGTTCCACCAATATAAAAAACATCACACAATTCTGCTATTTGTGAAATTGAAATATTTCCAGCAATAATTCCACAGCCAATTCTTGCTCCATCTATATAGAGCGGAATTTTATATTTTTTGCAAGTATTAGATATATGTTGAAGCTCTTTTAAAGAGTATAAAGTACCAAATTCTGTTGGATATGAAATATAGACCATACCAGGATAAACCATGTGTTCTCTATTTCCGTCCTCAAAATAATCTATTAAAAAGTTATCAAGTTCTTGTGGATTTATTTTTCCAAAATGTTCTGGAAGTGATAAAACTTTGTGTCCAGTATGCTCAATAGCACCAGCTTCATGTACATTAATGTGACCAGTTGAAGCTGAACAAACTCCTTGATTCATAGTCAACATAGATGAAATAACGATTGCATTTGTTTGAGTTCCACCAACTAAAAAATATATATCAGCAGTTGGACAGGAAATGATTTCTTTAATCTTTTCTTTTGCTCTTTTTGTATAAAAATCTTCTCCATACCCTGGCAACTGTTCTAAATTTGTTTCAATAAGTCGCTTTAAAATTTTTTCATGAACGCCTTCTATATAATCGCTTTCAAAAGAAATCATATCCTCTCCCATTTTATATTAAATTTAACTCGTTGTGTTAGTTAATTACTTTATAAATAAAAAAATAAGCCTCTATTTAAAAGCGATGTCATTGCGAGGAAGCTCCACAAATAGTTAAAAACTGTTAGAGTTTTTAAAAAACAATTCCCACAAGGTGGAAGCGACCGTGGCAATCTCAACCACTTAATTTAAATTTAGTAATTTATAAAATAGATCAGGCAAAAATTGGATGAATATAGCCGATCGAGCTCAATTTTTTAAAATAAAATAAAATCAAGTAACACAAAGCGTTAATTTTTAACATCTATATTATAAGTATGCAACAAGTTCTTTTGCTGATTTTCTTTCAAAATGTTTTCCAGCTGGTTTTACATCATCTGCAGGATAACCAACAGGGAAAATAGCAATAAGTTCATAATCTGCCATTTCTGGATATATTCTTTTTAAAGCAGGAGCATCAAAATGACCAACCCAAGTTGTTCCAAGTCCTAAATCTTGTACTTCAAGCAAAATATGTGTGGCTACTATAGCTGTATCAACATCTGCAAAATTTCTACCATCGAAAGGTCTAACATAACAATCAGAAGTATTATAACCAACTACAAAAAATACATTAGCTCCAAATGTGAATGGTGTTACTTTTGCCAAATTAGCTTTTCCTTCTTCTGAATTTACAACCCAAATTTTGAATGGTTGTCTATTCATTCCAGTTGGAGCTGAAATAGCACTTTCAATAATTTTGTCAATTTTTTCTTTTTCTACTGGCTTGTTAGAAAGTTTTCTACAAGAAAATCTTTCTTTTGCAAGTTTTAAAAAATCCATAATAAATCTCCTTTAAGATGAAATATAAATAAATTTGATATTTTTATTTTATTTTACAAAAATAATATCCCTCCTTTTTTATTTATGATTATTTTTATTTATATTATGAAATAAATTTAAGCATTATATATTATTAATTTTTGTAAAATAAAATAATTTTTGATAATCCTATTTTAGGCTTATTAATTTCCCTATT
>CADAWZ010000164.1 GCA_902791745.1 uncultured bacterium | reverse complement strand
TAGCTAAGGAACATAGAGGAGGAAAAGGATATGCTCTCTAAGTCAGATTATATAGATTATATTGCTGGATATGAAATTCCTTGGTGGGGGGTTGATAAAAACGGCTATATTTTTCATTGTCTATCAGCTGGAACTACTCATGTACCCAAAGTGATTGTTGACCAAAATGAAGCTCAAAGCCTTGCAGGAGAGTATTTTAGTGGTATTTTGGAGGTTTCTACAAAATCAACAATCTTATTTTCTCCAGCTAATTTTTTCTTTGATTTTGTTTCTGAATATGAAATTTTGCTTGCTACAAAAGGAATTTTTTGCTTTGATGCAGTTCTTAATTATTGCGATCCACAGGGACATGAAGTTTTTGAAAAATATCCTTATTGGTATAAAAAGTTAGCTGCTCCAGTAGAACCAATTCATATTGATTCTTTAGATAAAAGAGTTCAAATATTGATGTCTTATTTCAGATTTGATGTTGATGTAAAGAATAATGATTATATATTCTTTAAGAGTTTGTTAGATGTATTATAATTTTTAAATTGATTTTATGATTCCACTGGTAAATATTAATTTGTCAGTGGAATCTATGTATATAACGAAAAAGTTTTGCCAAAAACATCCACATTATTATAATAGACTTTAATACTTTGTTTTGAGTTTTTAGGTATAAGTCACTCACTAGCCATTTTTACCGCAAAGTAATTATCTGAATTATAAAAACAACTATTTGTTTTATAAGTGCAATTTGCCTGAAACTACTATAGAAAAATGGATATCGTTCGTTGACTTATACCGTAAAAACTCTTACTTAATTGGCAAAACATTTTTAAAACATATATAAATAAAAATGTGGAGAAAATAAAATGGGTAAGAAGAAAAATAAAAAAAATATAAAGTCAGAACAAATGCTTTCTGAGGAATATGAGAAGAATCTTACTCCAAATTTAGGTGAAATGGGAGATTGGTTTGAGGATCATCCATTTGAACCTGATTGGTTTGGAGTTGATAAAAAGGGGTATATTTTTTATGCATTTTCTGGTGGACCTGCTACTATACCTAAAATTGTTATTGATAATTGGCAACTCCAACTTGAACTAAAAGATTATTTTACTAATATGTTGGATTTTTCAACTTCAGAAATTATTAAGGTAGATAAAGATTACTATTTATATGATGATATAGATGAATTTGAGATTTCGCTTGCTCGAAAAGGAATTTTTTATTTTGATTTAGTTGAGGGTTATCATAGATTTCCAGGTTATCCAGGATATGAGGAATTCTCAAAACACCCTTATTTTCTGAGAAAAATGATTTCTCCATTACAGCCAATACATATTAGTAATTTAAATTATCAAATTCAAGAATTGATGTCTTTATTTGTATTTGATGTTGATGTAAATTGCAATTATATATATGTTGATCGTCAATCTAAGACATATAAACATAATTTGTTCAAAAAAATTAGCTCTGAATAATAGGGTTGGATAAGGAAAAGGAAAGATATTATTTTTAAAGAATATGGATTTTAAGGATTATATAATATAATTTTAAAATTATTGAGTTATTTGATTTGTATTTTTTAGGGTTTTGTTGTTAAATTAATTTTTATCAACAAAATCTATTAAAAATAAATAACTATTTTACGAGGTAATGAAATGAAAGTTTTAGTTGCTACTGTAAAACCTTTTTCAAAAGAAGCTGTCGCTGAGATAAAAAAGGTTGTCGAAGGAGCTGGTTATGAATTTGCTCTTCTCGAAAAATATGAAGATGTTGCACAATTCAAGGAAGCTGTAAAAGATGCAGACGCTCTTATTGTAAGATCAGATAAGGTAACTCCTGAAATTGTCGAAGCAGGCGAGAAACTAAAAATCGTCGTAAGAGCTGGAGCAGGTTATGACAATGTCGATTTGGCAAAATGCACAGAAAAGAAAATTGTTGTAATGAATACACCAGGTCAAAATTCAAATGCTGTAGCTGAACTCGCAGTCGGTTTAATGATTTCTGTTTCAAGAAATTGTTTCACACCAGGAACAGGTTCAGAGTTAAAAGGCAAAACACTTGGAATCCATGCTTATGGTAATGTTGGCAAACTCGTTGCAAAATGTGGAAAAGCTCTTGGAATGACAGTATATGCTTTTGATCCTTTCATTAAAGATCATGCAGTATATGAAAAAGACGGAGTAATCCCTGCAGAATCAGTAGAGGATTTGTATGTAAAATCAAAATTCGTCTCTCTCCACATGCCAGCAAATGAGCAGACAAAGAATTCAATAAATTACGATCTTCTTTCAAAAATGCCAAAGGGTGCAACTTTGATAAATACAGCTCGTAAAGAAGTTGTTGATGAAGAAAGTTTGAAGAAGATATTTGCAGAAAGAGCAGATTTCAGATATGCAACAGATGTCGCTCCTGCTTGTGCTGAAGAATTGAAGAAAGAATATCCTTCAAGATTCTTTGCAACACCAAAGAAGATGGGAGCAGAAACAGCTGAGGCAAACATGAACGCAGGAATCGCTGCAGCAAATCAGATCGTCGGTTTCTTCAAAGAAGGTATAACAAAATTCCAAGTTAACAAATAAGTCAGTAAAATCTTTTATATAAATAAAAAAGCTCTTGTGGAAATTTTCTACAAGAGCTTTATTTTATATCTTACTTAAAAAAGTTTTAGATTCTTTACTTAAATCTGCAATGGTATATTTTTTCATTTCATCTTCCATTGCTTTTTGTATATTTTGTAATTTTTTATCCAAAAGAAAATGTATATTTTTACCAACAGGACACAAAATATTTGGATTTTCATGAAAATGAAAAAGTGTGTCATCTTCAAGCGATTCAACAGCCTTATAAACATCATAAAAAGAGATTTCATCAAGTGGTTTTGCAATTTCAGCACCACCTGTTCCTCTTTTTACAATAATCAAACCTGCATTTTTTAATTGTTGAAGTATTTTTCTAATTATGACAGGATTTGTATTTATACTCCTTGCCAAAAAATCACTTGTTATTTTATAATCTTTTTTAAATACATCTATACAAGAAAAAATATGCAATGCTATTGTAAATCTACTTGAAATTTGCATTTTATCTCATTTTCTCACAACACTTATCCTTTGTTTTATGTGAGTTCCTTTTTCTATTTCATCTACCATTGCTATAGCATAATCAGCATAACTTATTATACTTTCGCCTTTTTCGTTCAATGTCAATTCTTCTCCTGCAAGAATGTAATTTCCTGTTCTTTCACCTTCTGCTTGAAAATCACCAGCAGGGCTTATATAAGTCCATTGGACATCATCACGCTTGCGAAGTTCATCAAGTGCTTTTGCCATTGCAGAAGCCAAAGGTTTAAAAACTTCTGGAAAATCAGGAGAATCTGAAACACATGTAGTATGTTCTTTGTTT
>CADAWZ010000163.1 GCA_902791745.1 uncultured bacterium | reverse complement strand
AACAACTATTGAAGGAGGAGCTTTTTTTAATGTTCCAGAAATAACTTATACAAGCAAAATGAAAGCAACAGGTTCACCTTGGGGAGCTAAAAAAGTAAATGGAGTAGTAGTACAGCAGTAAAAGGGACAAAAAAACAGCTTGTGAAAAATTTCACAGGTTGTTTTTTTTATGTAATGATTAATTTTGTTAGTTGATTTTTTTTAAAATAAGTAAATAAAAAGTTACTATAAACTATCCAATATATGCCTGTATACTGCCATTTTGTCATTGCGAGGCGTAGCCGTGGCAATCTAAGCCTGTAAATTATTGTTTACTTAAAAATTGAGTCGATTGGCTCTATTTAAAAGCCGTACTCAATCTATTTAATTTTTTCACAGCCCCTGTTTAGGACTTTTTTCACAGCCTCTTTTTTTGTCTATTTATTTCACATTTTTGCAGGGAAGAAAAATATATAAAAATAATAAAAATATATTGAAAATTTATAGCTTTACCGAAAATTAGGAATAAAACAATGTCTTTTTTGTCAACTATAAAAATAGCTTTAAAAGCCCTATATCAAAATAAATTGAGAAGTCTTTTGACAATACTTGGAATAATAATAGGAATTGCTTCTGTTCTAATAATTGTGAGCATGGGTAAAGGTGCAACTAAAGCAATTAAAGATAAAATGTGTAATATTTTTGGTGAAAATACCATTCTTATAGTTCCAAGAGTAGGACAAGGATTTAGGAAAAGCAATCCTTTGACATTTGAAGACATGAAAGCAATAGAAAATGAATCTTCTCTCATAATCCATTCATCACCAGAATTAGCTGATGAATTTCAAGTTGTATATGAGAATGAAAATTGTAGTGCATATATTTCGGGAGTTTCTGAAAATTATTGTAAAATTAAAAATTGGGAACTTTCTGAAGGAGAATTTTTTACAGAAGAAGATTTAGAAAATGGTGAGCAAGTTTGTATTTTAAGTAATGATATCTCTGAAAAACTGTTTCCCGATGAATATCCAGTAGGTAAATTTATAAGAATTAAAGGTATACCGTTTAGAGTAAATGGAGTATTAAAAAAAATAGGAATGTTTGATGATAAGATTATATATATTCCATATACTACATTTTTTTCTCGTATTAATAAATCATGTCATAATGTTATATATTGCTCTATTAATCCATATGAAAATATAGAAGAAATCAAGGAAGATGTTAGATCAATTTTAAGACAGCGACATTCCTATTTAAAAGCAGAAGCAGAAGATGATTTTAGAATATTCTTACCTATTGAGTTTATAAATAAACGGACAGAAACAACAAAAACATTGGCGTTATTTTTATCAATTATTGCTTCTATATCTCTTTTAGTAGGTGGAATAGGAATTATGAATATAATGCTTGTTTCTGTTACTGAAAGAATTCGAGAAATTGGTATTAGAATGGCACTTGGAGCGAGAAGAATTGATATATTAAAACAATTTTTGTTAGAATCAATGATATTGTCATTAATTGGTGGGTTGATAGGAACTGTAATTGGAATTGTAATCTCACAATATCTTTCACAAAGTTTTTCAGATTTAAAAGCAGTGATTTCAACAGAGTCTATAATAATTTCGTTTTTATTTTCTGCTGGTATTGGAATATTCTTTGGATTCTATCCTGCTTGGCAGGCGTCGAAACTCGATCCCATAGAGGCTATTAGAAATGAATCAGATGGTCAAACATCTTTAATAAAAACCTTAAAATCATATATGGAATCCCATAAAGTAATTTCTTTTTGGGTTATAGCGAAATTATTATTAAAAACAATATATACAGACAAGATAAAAGAATTTTTGGCAATTATTGGAATTATAATAGGTGTTGCTTCTGTTATAACGATGATCAGTGTTGGTCAAGGTGTTTCTAAATCAATTCAAGATTCAATTTCATTGATGGGAAAAAATCTCATAAATATTAGACCAGAAATTAAAATGGTTAATGGAGTTAGAAATGGAGTTTTTCACACATTGAAAATTGAAGATAGTCACGCCATAGCAAATGAATTTCCTTTTATAACTTATTCCTCACCAGTTATAAGAAAATATTTACAAATAGTATATGGAAATAAAAATTGTAGGTCAGAAGTTTATGGAGTTTCAGAAAATTATTATAAAATTACAAATTGGGAGATTGCTGACGGAGAATTTTTTACAGAAGAAGATTTAAATAATGGGAATCAAGTGTGTCTCTTAGGTAGTGAAGTTGTCAAAGAATTGTTTAATAAAGAGGACGATCCAATAGATCAATTTATAAGAATAAAAAATATACCATTTAGAGTTATTGGAATACTAAAACCAAAAGGAACAATGTATCGTGTAACAAAAGAGGATAAAACAAAAGATGACAATAAAAATGAAACAAAAGAAAACGATGACAAAAATAAGAAAAATTCACTCGTAAAAACTAAAATACAATCTTTTGGAACATATGATGATTGTATACTTATTCCATATACTGTAGCTTATTCTCGTCTAAATAAAGACAAATATTTATCTTTATTAGTTTGTTCTATTGCTGATGATGTAGATTTAGAAGAATCTGTAGAGGAAATTAAATTGCTTTTGAGACAGAGGCATAAATTGCAGGAAGATGATTCAGATGATTTTGAAATAGAAACTCAAATAAGTATTCAAGAAGCAGGTGAAGAGACAACAAATTTATTTAGAGTGCTTCTGCTATCAATAGCTTTAATATCTCTTACAGTTGGTGGAATAGGAATTATGAACATAATGCTTGTTTCTGTAACAGGAAGAACTAAAGAAATTGGTATAAAAATGTCTGTTGGTGCAAGAAGAAGTGATATTTTAAAACAATTTTTATTTGAATCAATGCAATTATCCATAATTGGAGGTATGATTGGAATTATCCTTGGCATAGTTATTTCACAGTATGTTCCACATTTCTTTAAAGATTTGAAAACTATCATTTCAGTTGAGGCAATAATAATTTCATTTTTGTTTTCAGTAGGTGTTGGAATATTCTTTGGATTCTATCCTGCTTGGCAGGCCTCAAAACTCGATCCAATAGAGGCTCTTAGATACGAATAAAAATAAAAAGTGGCAAAAAAACAGCTTGTGATGAATTTCACAGGCTGTTTTTTCTTGTAATCAATATTTTAGTAAACTTTATAAAAATACTTTAACAAAAAATGATTTTTTTAACAATATTTGGGCATAAATTGTAATATTGGGCAGATACAATAAAATTATAAACATAAAAATTATTGTTTTATTTTTATATTTTTGTTATAATATTTATAAAGGAAAAGATTTTATGACCGTCAATTCAAAATCTACAGAACAAAAGACAGTAAGGAAAAGAAAAACTCTTGAAGAGTTAACAATACAAGACGATTATCTCTTCAAAAAAATAATGACTG
>CADAWZ010000162.1 GCA_902791745.1 uncultured bacterium | reverse complement strand
GGCTGTTTTGGAGATTCTCCACCAAAGAAAGAGCTTAACTATGAGATTCCAAATGGTACAAAAATTATTGATAATGAAACAATACCTAAAAAACTAAAAAAATCAATAACAAGTATAACTATTCCAGAAAGTGTTACAGAAATCAAATCTTTTGCTTTAAATTCTGATGATTGCAAATATTTAAAATCTATAAATATTCCTAAAAATGTAAAAACAATTGAAGAAGGTACTTTTTTTGATTTTAAATATCTAAATAATATAAAAATTTCTGAAGGTGTAACTCAAATCAATGAACAAGCTTTTGGAATGTGTAATTCTTTAGTAGAAATAAAAATTCCAAACAGTGTTACAGAAATTAGACATGGAGCTTTCTATAATTGCAAAAATTTAAAAAAAGTAACTCTTTCTAATAATATAACTAAAATTGAAAAGGATACTTTTGAATATTGCGAATCTTTATCAGAAATAATAATTCCTGATAAAGTTACTACAATTGAAAACAGAGCCTTTTCAAATTGTAAATCTTTAAAAACTATAAATATTCCTAAAGGAGTTACAAAAATAAAAGAAAATACTTTTTTTAATTGTGAGTCTTTAACAGAAATAAAAATACCTGATACTGTCACTGAAATTGAGAAAGGTGCTTTTTGTTCTTGTAATTCTTTAAATAATATAAATATACCTAAAGGAATTACAAAAATTGAAGAGTCTACTTTTGCATTTACAAAATTAACAGATATAATAATACCTAATACTGTTACTGAAATAGAAAATTTAGATGTAAAAATTCCTGATTCTGTTACAGAAATAGGTGAAAATGCCTTTGAAGAAGTCAAGCATATTGAATATCATGGCAACGCAACAGGAGCTCCTTGGGGTGCAAAATCCATGAATTAAAACAAAAAGAAATCTAAAAAATATCGCTTTTTCAGGCGGTATTTTTTTATGCAAAAAATAATAAAAAAAATTTGCATAAAATTTTTAAAAGTAGTATAATAATTTAATATAGTAAAAAATATGCCAAGGTAAAATTGAAAAGGAATAATAACTATGGTAGATGGTCTGATTGTTACTGTAATAGGCATGGGCTTTGTTTTTATTTTTTTACTTGTTCTTGCATGTGCTATAAATTTGACAGATATTATTATAGCAAAATACGAGAAAGCAAACCCAACAGCCGAGATTTCAAGTAAACCAAAAGCTAAAAAATCTGTAGAAGAAGATGAAATAATAGCCGTTGCCATTGCTGCAGCGATTAAACATGGAGAGTTAGTATAATATGGGTAAGAAAAAAATTAAAGTAATGGATACGTCTTTCAGAGACGGATTTCAGTCAGTCTATGGAGCGAGAGTTTTCACAAAAGATTTTCTTCCCGCTCTTGAAAGTGCAATAAAAGCTGGATTAAGACATTTTGAAGTAGGTGGTGGAGCAAGATTTCAAGCCCCCATATTCTATTGTAATGAAAATGCTTTTGACATGATGGACACAATAAGAAAAACAGCAGGTCCAGACATTGAACTTCAGACACTTGCAAGAGGTGTAAATGTCGTTGGCTTAGAATCACAGCCAAAAGACATTATCGATCTTCATGCAAAAATGTTCAAAAAGCACGGCATGACAACAATTAGAAATTTTGATGCACTCAATGATGTAAATAATTTAGACTATTCAGGAAGATGTATCAAAAAATATGGACTAAAACATGAAGTAACTGTAACAATGATGGAATTGCCTATCGGTTGTGAGGGAGCTCATGATGTAGCATTTTATAAAAAAGTTTTACAAAGTATACTCGACGCAGGTATTCCATTTGATTCTCTATGCTTTAAAGATGCTTCTGGTACTTCGAGACCAAGAAAAGTTTTTGAAACAGTACAAATGGCAAGAAAATTGATAGGGTCTGATAAAAGCATAAGATTCCATTCACATGAAACTGCTGGAACAGGATTGGCCTGTTACCTTTCAGCTCTCGAAGGTGGAGCAGACGCAATAGATTTATCAATGAAACCTGTATCAGGTGGAACAGCACAACCTGACATTGTTTCAATGTGGCATGCTCTAAAAGGAACTGAATATGATCTCGGAATCGACATAAAAAAAATCATAGAAACTGAAGAAATATTTAAAGAATGTATGAAAGATTATTTCTTACCCCCAGAGGCTACAACAGTAAATCCTATGATTATCCAATCTCCTCTTCCAGGTGGTGCTTTGACAGCAAATACCCAAATGATGAGAGATAACGGAACTATGAACAGATTCCCTGAAGTAGTTGCTGCAATGAATGAAGTTGTTTCAAAAGGCGGTTTTGGAACTTCTGTAACACCTGTTTCACAATTCTATTTCCAACAAGCCTATTCAAATGTTATGTTTGGAGCTTGGAAAAAGATAACAGATGGATACGGTAAAATGGTTCTCGGATATTTTGGAAAAACACCGTGTGAACCTGATCCTGAAGTTGTAAAAATGGCTTCTGAACAATTAAAACTCGAGCCAACAAAAGAAAAAGTTGTTGACATCAATGACAGAGATAAAACAAAAGGTATTGAATATGCAAAGAAAGTTTTAAAAGAAGCTGGACTTGAAGAAACAGAAGAAAATATATTTATAGCTGCCTCTTGTAAAGAAAAAGGTATCGAATTCCTAAAAGGAAATGGAAAAATCGGTGTCAGAAAAAATGAACCTGAAAAGAAAACAACAGCTGTAACAAAGACAAAAAAATCAGATACTTATACAGTTTCTGTAAATGGCAAGAGTTATGTAGTTAAACTTGATTCACAATGTACAAAGGCAACAGTAAATAATTCTACTTACGACATAGATGTAAAAGAAGGTTCTACAGCTGTTGTCAAAAAATCTTCTTCATCAAGTGAAGGCACAGAAATAAAAGCTCCACTACCTGGAAAAATTACAAAAGTCCTTGTAAAAGTCGGAGATAAGATAGAAAAAGAAGATACAGTCGCTATAATCGAAGCAATGAAAATGGAAACAGAGATAAAAAGCCCCGTCGCTGGTACTATTTCTTCTATAGATGTTGAATTTGGAACAGATGTACTTACAGATCAAGCAATTATGACTGTAGAAGAATAGGAGGGGCTATGGACTTTTTCGGTAAATTACAATCATTAAACGAAAGCACTGGATATTGGAATTTAATAAAACCACCTAATCCAGCACTTAGTGGCATTGAACAGTTTTTATATCAATTTGGGACACCGATAATGTTTATTATCTGTCTTATTTTGATATATCTCGCAATAAAAAAACAATATGAACCTCTTTTGCTTCTCCCAATAGGTTTTGGAGGATTTTTAGCAAATATCCCAGTTATAAATATGGCAGAAGGTAACGGATTCTTACACCAAATATATAATTTTGGTATTGAATCAGGACTATTTCCACTATTTATATTTATGGGTGTTGGAGCCTTGACTGATTTTGGTCCACTTATTGCAAACCCCAAAATGGCCCTTTTAGGTGGTGCTGCCCAATTTGGAATTTTTGGTGCATTACTGGGAGCACTTGCACTTGGTCAATATTGTGGATTTGGTTTTGGATTAAAAGAAGCTGCTTCTATCGGAATCATTGGAGGTGCTGATGGACCAACTTCAATATTTGTAACAACAAAATTAGCACCTGACTTACTTGGTGCTATTGCGGTTGCAGCATATTCATATATGGCACTTGTTCCAATAATTCAGCCACCAATTATGAAATTATTGACAACAGAAGAAGAACGCAAAATAAAAATGACACAGCTAAAACCTGTTTCAAAAACGACTAAAATAATATTCCCACTTGTTGTTCTCGCTCTTTGTGCCTTAGTTCTTCCAGACGCAACTCCTTTAATGGGAGCATTATGTTTTGGAAATTTAGCAAAAGAATCAGGAGTTGTTGACAGAATTTCAAAAACAATGCAGAACGAATTTATGAATATTGTTACAATTCTTCTTGGATTAGCAGTTGGCTCAAAATTATCTGCAGACAAATTTTTAACAGTTCAGACACTTGGAATCCTTCTTTTAGGACTTATAGCATTTTCAATCGCAACAGCTTCAGGCGTATTATTTGCTAAACTTATGAATGTTATTTTTCCAAAAAAGAAAATCAATCCACTTATCGGTGCTGCTGTTTCTGCAGTTCCAATGGCTGCAAGAGTCGTAAATAAAGTAGGACTTGAAAGTGATTCACAAAATTTCTTACTTATGCATGCAATGGGACCAAATGTATCTGGTGTCATAGGTTCGGCTGTAGCAGCTGGAATATTAATTGCACTTTGTAGATAACTACACAATTAACCTAATCTCACCCAGCCTCCCCTCGTCCTTTGTAAGGAGAGGGGAGGCTTGGTTAAATTATGTTAATTATTATGTTATCTACAAAGTGCAATAAGGATTCCAGCAGCTACAGCAGAACCTATAACACCTGAAACATTTGGTCCCATTGCATGCATAAGTAAGAAATTTTGTGAATCACTTTCAAGTCCTACTTTATTTACGACTCTTGCAGCCATTGGAACTGCAGAAACA
>CADAWZ010000161.1 GCA_902791745.1 uncultured bacterium | reverse complement strand
CCTCTTCTTCCTCTTCTTCCTCTTCTTCCTCTTCTTCCTCTTCTTCCTCTTCTTCCTCTTCTTCCTCTTCTTCCTCTTCTTCTTCTTCATCTTCTTCTTCTATTTCATCGTCATCTAAAAATTCATTCCATATCAAGTCATCATCGTCTTTTTTTGCACCTTTTTTTAGAATGACTTTTTTGGGTTTGTAAGCTTCTACTTGATATTCAGATAGTGCTGCTTTTAATTTTCTACACATTGGTCTGAATGTTACATAAGTTATACCACCAGAGAGGAAACCACCTACTAAAGGAAGTGATTTTGAGAGAACTTGACCTAATATTTTTTGATTGAATTGTATTCCTATTTTTTTCAAGATTTCTTGTATTACTTTAAAGCCAGCTTGTTTTGCAATAATTTTAGCAATATTTTTTCCTGCTTCAGAACCTATCATTTTTCCAGCAATTTTTCCTACAGTACCTGCAACGCCTTGTACTTCAAACATTATTCCGATGAACATTATAAGTAAATTTGCAGATTCTGATTCAATATTTTCTTCAACTGAATAAATTTCTCTCCAACCATATATATAGCCAAGTTCTTGAGCAATAATGATTATATGGGCAAAATATTGTGCTAAATCAGCAGGTATTGTACCAGCCATTGCCATTCCACCAGGAATTCCAGCAACAAAAGAAATAGCACTTACTTTATTTGTTTCAGCTGTAATTGTATTATCCGCAACTCTATCTATTACCATATCAGAGATGCCAGCCTCTTTAGGAGAAGTTTTAATAGCAATTTCTATTTCTTTATCTGTACAGTATTTTTTTAATGCTTTTTTTAAAAATTCATCTCTTTTTATATTAACACCAGGAATTTTTAAAGCAGCTTTTATTATATCTTCAACTTTTATTAAATCTTTAAAAGGATTTTGATTTGAGTATTTATCTGACATTCACTTCCTCCTTATTTTATGAGATTATTTAAAACAAAAAATATCATATATAATTGAAAACAACCTGATAATAAAAATGACAATCCTATTAAAAAAGTTCTTGTAAACATTTTTAGATGTATTAATGAAAAAGCTTCATCTAAACATTCAAAAATAACAAATTCTTTCTTTTTATCGGCTTCAAGATATAATTTTCCATTTATTTTCTTTACATAGCCAACAAGTGTTACTTCTTTTTTATTTGATAGATATGTCTCTATAGCCTCTGAATTTTTAACTTTATCTCTCCAATCTTTAGAAATTAGATGATATTTTATATATTGTGTCATATCAGAGTTAATATTTCTATGAAATATTATAAATCGTCCAAAATTTGAAAGTGCTATATCTTGAGCTATGTATATTTTTCCACCTGAATTATCTTTTATTATAAAATTTGTAGATTTTTTATCTGTATAAATTTTTTTTGAGATTTTTTTATTTGGAAATATTTTTACTTTATAAAAAATACTTGTGGTATCGTCAAATAAACTAAAAAGGGGAGTGTCATTTGTTGAAGCAATCCCCTTTATTTTTACAATTTTATTTGTATCTTTAATGCTCTTTATAGGGGTTAACGGCAATGCTTCAAATTTTTTTTTGAATTTAAGTATTTTCAAAGCACTATTTATAATTGGTATTGAATGAATTATTAAAAGTATGCCTGATAATCCTATTATTGCTGTTAACCATTCCATTTTTAATTAACGCTCTTGGTATTTTTTCCAAAGTTCAATGAAACCTTCACTGAGCATATTGTACAATACTTTTTCTTTTTCTGGATCCCAAGGTAGAGTTCTGACGAATGTTGTTTTGTCATCTCTGTTATCTACTCTTGCTATTGGTAGATAATATGTTTTTTCTGGTCTTTCGACTTTTATATAACCAGGTCTATCTGATTTGTTTATCAAATATTCCATATCATCACAACCATATTCTTTGTACATAACTACATCTGGTACACAGTGAGCAAGGATACTACCTGGATCGTTTGGATCTTCTCTTTCACGGTTTTTGCGTCTTGATTCTTCTGGTGTTACCCATACATAGAGGATTGCTGCTTTTTCAAGAATGTCTGGGGAGAGAAGAGCAAGATTTTTTTCATATCCCCAAGCAAGTGGCATTTCTGAACCATCAGCACCACCTCTTGCAAACTCAACAATAAGTGTAGAACCATCAATTGTTTTTGGTGCTTGATTGCTACGTTCTACACACATTGTTTCATAATCTTTTTGAAGAGCTTCTGCAACTTTTGCAAGTTTTTCTTCATCATAGAGACATTTGTCACCATCATAGAAGAAAGGTTTCTGACCGAGCTGAATTCTTGTTTCATCTATTCTATGGAATAAATCAAAGACATTTTTGTCTATTGGTTTTGTTTTCTTTATAATCATTTCATAATCTTGGTTGAGCATAAGTGTCAAAACTCCCCAAGTTACTGATTCTTTAAAGTTTGCATCTGGAGCATGATAGAATAGATATTCATATCCTTGTTTTTTGAGTTCGATGTCTATGAGATGCATAAGATGTACATATGGAAAATCATCCATTTGAGCATTTGTGCCAAGGTGGAAAATGTTCTTTTTTGCATCTTCATTTTGCATTGCGATGAATTTTCTTGTTTCGGATTTTCCTGAAGCTGGAAGAGCTAAAAGAAGGATAATATCAAAAACGTCGGACATAGGACCTCCTAAAATTTAATAAAAAGGTGTGAATCAAAACTTCACACCTTATATTTCTTTCTTTTTTTATAAATCCCTTTATTTTTCTAAAAATTACATATTACTGATTATCATCGATTCATCATTCATTTTAACCCTCTTTATGATAATTATTGATTCATCATTGATTATCATTCATTACAGGTATTATAAGTTGCTAAATAGGTATTATCTCAAGAAATTTTGTACTGCTTTAAATTTTTTTGTTTTTATATATATAATATTATATAAGAGGGAATATAAACTGTTGTCATTAATAAAGTTTGTTTCATTCTTCCAAGGAGTGGAAGGAATAGAAAACCTTGTCCAATCCATTGCAAGAAGTAATGAAGGAAAGACCGCTGTTGTCTTAATCTTAAAATAGAAGTGAATCCTGAGAACTATCGACTTATACTTTCTCTCCTTTAGAAGTTATTGTTGATAGATTATTGTTGATAGAGATACTGTGGTAATTGAATCACAGGTTATAGCTGACATAAAAAATAGTGTTGGTATTCTTTCAAAAGAAACTTTAGTAGATCAACATCCCTATGTAACAAATGTTGAGGAAGAGCTAAAAAAGATAGAAAAAGAAGAGCAATCACAGCCAGCAATAATAAGCCAATGAATGATTATTTCGGAAATCCTCAAAAAACACCTGAAGAGAAAGTAGAAGATAAAGAGTGATACAAAAATATTGATAGCAAAACAAGAAATCACTTTAAAGAATCTCTTAATGAAAATTACCTAAATACAGCCTTTGAACTTCAAAAGGGAATTGGCATAGGTGAGAAAA
>CADAWZ010000160.1:3490-6295 GCA_902791745.1 uncultured bacterium | reverse complement strand
AACTACTACTTTATTTTTAAAAATGATAACAACATCTGAACGACCTCTAAATGTATGTACTTCAGCGTAATATATTACACCTGCACCACGAAGTAACATCACAAACATTGAACGGTACCAAGATTCTTTTCGTTGATCTAAATATTCTTGTAAAGACTCTTCTAATTTGTTATTTTCTGAAAAATCCTCATAAGGAATTCCAGAAATCGCCAAATTAAATGATTTTACTAAATTTTCTATATTATCATCTTCTAACGCTTTCCAAATTGCATTTCCTAAACTAACATAACCTTCTATATGATAGACATCATCAAGGTACATATCTGCTAAAGAACTGCGAACTTCTTCATTTGGATAACCAAGTACAAATTCATTTAGCAATTTCTTTTTTATTGTCAAATAACCAGCCTGAAATAAAAAACTCTCCACACTCGCACTTTCTATTTCTCTTTTATCTGAAAAATTTTCAGGAACTATTATTTCTTCATATTTATCTGGATTTTTTATGCGATGATTCTGTAAATAATTGAGAAGAAAAGAAGGAGAGCCAGACATATACCAAAAATTTTTAAAATCACTTTCATCAAAAAAATTTAATACTGAAAATGGATTATACACATTTATTTCACCATCAAATGAGAATCCATCATAATATTCTTTTATTTTATCCAAAAGTTTTTTTCTACTCATAGATAAATCTTGACTTGAATTTTCTATCCATTCACCAAAATTATCTTCAAGCTCTTTTTGAGTATAGCCAACTATATCAGCATATTTGGATACCATTGATATGTCTTTCAAATTATTAAATCCTGACAATATACCTGCTTTGCTAAATTTTGATACACCTGTTACCATTAAAAATTTTACTTGATTGCAACCTTTTAAAACACTGTAAAAAGAACGAAGAGTTTCTCGCATTTCATTAGCTTTTTCTAAATTGTTGAGATTGTCAGTCATTGGTTTATCATATTCATCAATGAGAACTACTACTGGTCCAAATTGATCATATAATTCATTTATTATATCAAGAAAAACATCATCTGCATTATCTTTAACAACTATATCAAGTTTATATTTTTTTATATAGTATCTTACAAGATAATTTATGATTGATCTATTGAGTTCTTCACTATTTTTATATTTAGCTTCTTTTACCCATTCCTCAGCATAAAGCCCTTTAAATAATTCTGCTTTACCTTGAAACATAGCCTCTAATGTTGACAAAGTAAGAGATTTTCCAAAACGACGAGGACGAGATAAAAAATAAACTCCTTTTTTTCGAACAAGATTAAATAAATGTTTAGTTTTATCAACATAAACAAAATCTTCATTTCGAATATCTTCAAATGTTTGAATACCTATTGGCAAATCTTGCATAATATGTTTATTGAGTCTGTGAAAAAAGTATTTTTTATATAATTTTCGTAAATTAACTCGTTATGTTAGTTAATAAAAAAGTGGTTGAGATTGCCACGGTCGCTCCCTCCTTGGAGGATATGTTTTTAAAAACTCTTTAGAGTTTTTAACTATTTGTTTCGCTTAAATTGGTATAGTATTTTGGAAAAAAAATAAATAATTTAAATGACAATTTTAGAAATTTAGCAAATAACGAACCTATCTTATATCTTAAGCCATACAAGGAGGTTTATATCCCAAAGTACTATGAGGTCTTTCATAGTTATAATAGTGAATATAATAATCTATTACCATTGCATATGTTTCGGGAGTTAATAAGGTTGTTTTACCTATTTCGATTTTTAAAGTTTTCCAAAATGTCTCAATGAATCGATTATCTATAGGGCTATAAGGACGTGACATACTGTGTAATATTTTATATTTTTCCATTATGTCAAAAAAATCTCTACTTGTAAATTGAGAGCCTCTATCGGTCATTATCATATATGGGACACCATGTTCTTCGATTGCTCTTTTTACTGTTTCTACTGCAAGTTTTGATGTACATTTAAAACTTTGTTTGTATCCAACTATGTTTTTACCATTAACAGAAATTATTCCACAAGTATAAATTCTTTTGCCATTAATTTTTTGTTCTGTAAAATCCATACTCCAAATATTTTTTAATTTATCATCAGCTGAAAGTCCTACATATAAATTATCTTGAATATATTTTTTATTTATGTTTTTATCTGTGTAGACATTTTTACACTTTTTTCTTCCATATTTACTTACTAACCCTTGTTCTTTCATAATTCGACTAATTCGGTCTTCAGAGATAGTAATGCCATCTATTTCCAAAAGTTTTTTTAATATTCTTCTCCCAAAACTACCGTGATGCTTAAAGAACATTCTTCTTACATCTTCAGCATTGGAATTGTTTCTTTTCCCTTTTCTATCATTTTTTATTCTATCATAATATGTGGATTTCGGCAATTTTAATAGTTTGCATACTTTGCTTGCCGGATAATTTTGTAAATTTTTAACAGCAAATTCTATTCGTTGTTGTTTGTCTTGGCAAAGTATGCTATAGCTTTTTTTAATATTTCATTTTCCATTTGCAAATCAGCATTTTGCTTTTTTATCCGTTCCACTTCATTACCAGGTAATACAGTCTTACTATCAAATGCTTTTTCGCCATTTTCTTTAAATTCACTAACCCAACGATATGCTGTTTGTCTATCTATATCATACATTGCAAATATTTCTTTTGGTTTTTGCGTATTACTGAGCATTGAATAAACAACACTTAGCTTAAACTCTTTGGTATAATGATTTCTTTTTCCTTTTGGCATTTTTTTATATCCTTTTTTTTATTTTATTCTATTCTATTCTATTCTATTTTTG
>CADAWZ010000160.1:0-3472 GCA_902791745.1 uncultured bacterium | reverse complement strand
CTTAGCTTAAACTCTTTGGTATAATGATTTCTTTTTCCTTTTGGCATTTTTTTATATCCTTTTTTTTATTTTATTCTATTCTATTCTATTCTATTTTTGCCATTTTCTTTTTTTCCAAAATCATTATACCACTTTCGCTCCCTCGCAATGACAAAGTGGCAGTATACAGGCATATATTGGATAGTTTATAGCAAATTTTTATTTACTTATTTTTTTAAAATTAACTAACACAAGGCGTTAAACAAATAATTCTAAACCCACAAATAAGTTTCTCATTTAGAGTTTTTTCACAACCTCATTATTTTTCTAATGAAATTTTAAGGAGCCTTAATATTCCTCTTAATCTATCCTCTATTTTTTCACTAATTATTAAATCCTATTATACCATATTATCACAAAAAAGGCAAATAAAAAGAAAAAATAACCTGTGAATTTTTTACAGGTTATTTTACATAAACATTTTTTGAATAAGATTAAATATTTATCCACAAAGCAGGGCGAAACAAATGACTATCATGATAAACACGATCGTCATAAATATAACCGTCAACATCTACAATATAAACACTATAACTACTATTAGGAATAATAGAACGAAGCCACCAATAACTATAACCATTATCAGCTACATCTGCCCCTTGTTTTAGTGCATATTCAGTTGCTTTACATTTTCTTAACTCATCATTAGCAAAATATTTTTCTGCCTCTTCTTCGCTTAAGAAAAATACATTGTCAACTGCACCGACATCTGAAAGATTAGAAGATTTTATATATTTCTTCTCGTTTTCATTAAATGCTTTATTGTAAAAATCGTTATTAGCCCATTGGCGAATTTCACTATTTTTCCATTCATTTGAAGTGATATCAAAAGGTCTTGCTTCAAGACCATATTTTGAAATCAGGAGCATTTTATTATTTTCTTTCTCCAATACCTGCCATTCAATAGCTTGAATATCACCATTTTTAGTCTGTGGATAATGACCAAATTCCACATATCCACCGACTTCAATTTTTCTTCTTACCTCTTCTTCAACTCTTCTTTTTAACTCTTCGGTTATTCTTCTTATTACTTCTTCTTCGGCTTTTCTTATTGATTCTGGAAGATTCAAATTTTCAAATTTAATGCCATAACTCTTAAAAGAATCTAAATCAACAAAATCAATATCAACTGAAGGCTTACCCAATATGCCTATATAAGAAATATCATGCACAAGAGGAAGTTTAAAAGAATTACCCCAAAGATAAATTATATTTTTACCATTTTTAATAAGAAAATCAAGTTCAGATTGAGTAGAAGCTGTACTACCTGCATTTGCTATTATTTTATTATCTGAAGTAACCTCTTCAAGAGATTTTTTCATTTTCTGTTCGTATTCAATAAACTCAACATTTACAGATTCCGACGGAGTATAATCTACACCTATTGCCTTACAAAGTTTGCAAGCAAAATCAGGATCATTTTTATCAACTAATCTAAGAGATTTAGCCTCTTCTTCATAATATCTATCAAGAAGCCATTTTTCAAGACGACCATCAAGAAAATATTCTACAAGTTTTTTTAACTCATCATTATTTTTAATATGCTTTTGAAGGTCTTCAAGAACACTTATAAAAGTTCCATCTGCCATTTCAAGAGCAAATTTTATTTTACGAGCCATAGTGTCTCTATATTCCTTTTCTATATTTATCATCAACTAAAAAGCGATTTTAAAAAATTTCCAACATTTTTAAGACCATTGCAAACAGATTTACGACTATTATCAAGAAATTTTCCAGCAGTCTTTTTGATACCATCCCAATATTTTTTAGCATAATTAACTGCAGGCTTAGCAATTTGCTTTATACCTTCACCAATAGCCTTACCAGCCTCCGTATTTGCCACATTACTTACAACAGTTCCTACAATTTTTCCAACAACATTTCCAAGAGGTCCAAAAACTGATCCAATAGTTTCTCCAATTTGTTCGCAATTTTTCTTTTTTAAACAAAAATCAAAAACATTCTTTACCTGTGCTGTAGCAACACGCCCAACTCTATCAAGAACTTCGTGTCCATTAATTTCCCCATTTATAAATTTCCACGCAGTCTTATAATTTTCAACCATACCAGAAGTAATACCAGCAAGTATTCCAGCAGGTGTATCTTTTAAAAAAGGCAAAATATCATTTTCAACAGCAACCTTGATAGCACCTGCAGTAGCAACCTTAAGACCATAATCAATTCCAGATTTTATAGATTTTGAAACAAAATCTTGGGCTCCAGCATCATCTTTTTTTAAAATTTGCAAATCAATATTAGATTCAGTTCCCATACAAAGCCAAGTAACTCCAGAAAGAGTCGCCTGCTTACCAACATTCAGTGCAAGAACCTTTATTGAATATGAGTTCCAATCTTTATCGTCTTGGTTGTTAATCTCCAAATCCTGTTCTTGATTCTTTGTAAAAATAACAGTATTTTCATCTGCTTTGGCTGTAATAGCTTTCATCGCCATAGCATTATTTAAAGCAAGATTTTTATTTATATCTGCAAGATAATTGCCATATTCATTTACATCTAAACCTGCTGAAGATTGCTCAAGACTATTAGCTAACCATTGTTCTTTGGGATATCCTTTTTCACAAGAGGCATCAATAGATTTTAAATCCTCATCAAAAGTACACACACTATCGACAATATCATTACTAATTCGTTCAATATAACTATCTTCATGATTTGGAAGTTCCTCTTTAAGTCTTGCAAAAAGCCATTCTCGAATGCCTAATTCTTGAGGTTTTGTTGAATAAGATTTATAAAAACGATCCAAAATAGGTCCAACCTCACGAATCGCCTTTTCTTCATCAAATCCTTTTATCTGATAAATATTTTTATCATCCATTTTAATTATCTATCTCTTTCAAATTTTAACATATTATATAAATTATTCTACAAGTGCAGATTTTATCTTGCTTTTTGGGGTAAAAATATAAACAGATATTCTAATCGACAATTATTTTTCATATGTTATAATAAAAAAAACTCCTACTAATGTAAAATAGGAGTTTTTGGGGCTGTGAAAAAATTAAATAGTTTGTTATCTGCTTTCACAACCCCATTTTACATAAACATTTTTTGAATAAAATTAAAGATTGATCCATAAAGCGGGCCGCACTATATCATCACCAATGCTAACATCGTCGCAATCGTCGACATCGCCAACATTGCTGACATTAAAGACAATATTACTACAATTAGGATAAGGAGAACGAAGCCACCAATAACCATAACCTTCATCATTTTTACAAGCACCATTTTTCACAGAATACTCAGTAGCTTTACATCTTCTTGCATTATCGTTAACAAAATATTTCTCTGCATCTTCTTTACTCAACAAAAACACATTATCACTTGTGCCAACATCTGAAAGATTAGAAGATTTTATAGATTTCTTCTCTTTTTCATTAAAGGCTTTATTGTAAAATTCACCATTCAACCA
>CADAWZ010000159.1 GCA_902791745.1 uncultured bacterium | reverse complement strand
GAGAGAATTGGTGATATTTATCTAAATGATGATAAAAATTATGGTGCTGCAAAAAGTTATTTTGAAGAAATTATAACTTTGTATCCAACATATCCTGACGCATATTTTTATTATGCATGTGCTTGCCAAGCAGAAGGCGATTATAAAACAGCCATTGAGTATTACAAAAAATGTGCAGAACTCGATCCTTTGGGGATTACACAGGGATATTATGCTCCTGTAAGACTTGGTGATATATATTACAAAGACATAAGAGATTATTCAACTGCTGTTGATTACTATGAAAAAGCACTTGATATAAATCCAAAAAATCCTTATGCTAAAAAGATGATCGAAAAGGCTAAAAATCCTTCTGAAGTAAATAAGGAAGAGAAAAAAGAAGAAGAAAATCCAAAGGTAAAGAAAAATATCAAGGATAAAATCAAACTTGATAAAGATGAGGAAAAAGATAAAGAAAAAGAATAAAAATTTTTGATATAAAAAACTGGGGCTGTGATAAAACTATTTTATTTTTTCACAGCCCCAGTTTTTTTAGGTAATTACGATATAAATATATTGACATTAAACATATATTAGAGATATAATATATATATAATATGGAGGTGTTAACATGCCAAAAGTTAGTACAAACATTAATTTAGATTTAGAGTTAAAAAAATCTGCTCAAGAACTTTTTGCAGATTTTGGACTTGATATGACAACAGCAATTACAATGTTTTTAAGACAAAGTGTAAGAGAACAGCGTATCCCATTTGAAATTAGAAGAGAAATCCCAAATAAAAAAACTTTAGAAGCAATGGAAGAAGCTATGAGAATTTCAAGGGATGATAGTGTAAAAAGTTATTCAACTATTGAAGAATTAAAAAAAGCACTTGAAGAAGATTAAAAAATGTATAAGATTAAATTTACATCAAGTTATAAAAAAAATTATAAATTGATACAAAAACGAGGCTTGGATATAAAACTTTTAGACAATGTAATAGATTTATTAAGGGAAGGGAAAAAGCTCCCTGCTAAATATAAAGATCATTCTCTAAATGGAAAATTTAAAAATTTTCGTGAATGTCATATTCAACCTGATTGGCTATTGATTTATCTAATTGAAGAAGACATTATAACATTAACTCTTGTTAGTACAGGTACACATTCTGATTTATTTGATTAGTGTTTTCTGAATATGTATAATATAGAGAGACGACAGACGATGGAAGACAGAAAAGGAAAAAGAAAAAATGGTAATTGGAATAACTGGGAGTATTTCAGCTGGGAAAAGTTCTGTTTTAAACATATTAAAAGATATTGGAGTTTTTACAATTTCGGCAGATGAAGTTTATCATCAAATGATAAAGCCGAGCATGCCCCTTTTTAACAGTTTAATTGAAGAGTGGGGGAAAGATATTCTCGATATTGATGGAAATATAGATCGAAATGAGTTGAGTAAAATAGTTTTTGCCGATCCTGTAAAATTAAAAAGACTTAATGAAATCACACATCCAGCGATAATTGGAGAAATAAAAAAAACAATATCTGAAAATAAAAATAGAGATATTGTCGTAGAAATTCCCCTTCTTTTTGAAACAAAATGTGAATATCTTGTAGATGTTATTTGGTATGTCGATATTTCGAGGGAAAATAGAATCTCTCGATTGATGAATCGAAATAATATTTCGAGAGAAGAGGCAATTAAAAAGATAGAAAAATATAAATATTATGGCGATTTGGCAGATGTCATAATATACAACGACGGAACTTTTGAAGATTTGAAAAATAGAGTTGTTAAATTGTGGAATGAAAGAGAGGATAAAAATAATGGCTGATTTAAATGTTGAAGATGACGAATATTGTTTTGCATGTGGAAGTAAAAATACAATAGGTCTTCATTTGGATTTTAAACAAGTTGAAAATTCTGTTGTTTGTGAATTTGTTGCAGATAAACTTTATCAAGGATATGCAGGAATGTTGCATGGCGGAATTGCGTCAACTCTTCTTGATGAAGTCATGGCTTGGCAGTTAATTAAAATAAATAAAATAATGGCTGTTACTGTCAGAATGGAAGTAAAATTTAGAAAGCCAGTTCCCATTGGTCAGAAGATTATTATAAAGGCATCTTATGATCACTGTGAAAGAAATTTTCATTTTGTAAAAGGTGAGATTCGATCTGAAGATGGAAAACTTCTCGTAAGTTCAACAGGAGTTTTTGCTGAAGGCAAAATTAATATATAACAAAACAAAAAAGGTCGTGAAATTTTCACGACCTTTTTTGTTTTGTTATATATTACTCATTCGTAAATAGTTACATAAAACATCAGCTACATTTTTCATTATTATTTTTTGAAATTCTTCTGTTTTTAATTTTTGAGCCTCTTCATGATTACTCACAAAAGCTGTTTCAACAATTATTGCTGGCATGTTTGTATGTCTAAGTACATAATAACTGCCTCTGATTGCTCCTCTATTAGTTAAATCAAGAGAAGAATCGATAAAATCATTTTCGAAATTTCTTGCAAGTTCATAATCTTGTTGTTTTGTCCAATAGACAGCAAAACCTTTTACATTTCTATTTACAGAGGCATTACAGTGAACACTTACAAAAATACATGCTGAGTTTATATTTCCAACATCTGCTCTTGCCTGAAGTTCTACTTTGTCTGGTGAATATGCCCAAGTTACATCTCTGTCTGTCGTTCTTGTAAATATGACTTTATAACCTGCTTCTTTTAGATATTGTCCAAGTTTCATTGCCAGTTGCAAATTTAAATCTTTTTCATATACATTTACATATCTGTTTACAGCTCCTAAATCGCCTCCACCATGACCTGGATCTATAACAATAATTGCTGAATGTGAAGGTTGACCTGTAACTTCATTTCCCTTTTCTGAAATTTTTTTGTCGCTTTTTAATGAGACTCTCAATATATTTGATTTTGGACTTGAAAATTCAAAACCATTTTTACAATCGAATTTAAATATTACTGCACCATATCCAGCTTTTATGTAATTTAGGTTTATGCCTTTAGGAAGTTCTTTAAGGTCTATGTCTGAAGCAGATAAAAGAGGGATTTCTACTGTTAAATCATCCTCATCTTTGTTATATTTCCAAAAATATTGAAATGATCCACTTGCTTCTATATCAACAAAATCATCACTTTTGGTGATTTTTTCTATATCTTCAGAAGTATATCCACCTCTTAAGTTGAAATTTGGCAAAAAATCAACAGTAACATTAGTTCCGTTCAGTGTTTTACCAACAAAACCTTTCCAATTTTCTGGAAATGTTACATTGAATTTTGCGTCTTCTGAATCTTCTTTTGTTTCATTTGTAACTTTTATTTCTTTACATTCATTTATAAAAATTGGAGATATTTTTGCATCATCAAATATAACTTTTATTTCCTTGTTATTTGCAAATTCATCTTCATTATCTGTTAGTTGAACAGGGGCAGATGATGTAAATATAACATTTTTATTGCCATTTTCTAATGTTTCTGAAACTTTGACAATCATTGGAAATATATTTATTT
>CADAWZ010000158.1 GCA_902791745.1 uncultured bacterium | reverse complement strand
ATTAGAAGATTTTATAGATTTCTTTTCTTGGTCTGTAAAGGCTTTGCTGTAAAATTCACCATTCAACCATTTGCGAATTTCACTATTAGCCCAATTATTTGAATCTTCATCAAAACGCTTTGCATCAAGACCATAACGAGATAGAACAAGCATTTTATTACCTTCTCTTGATAGTACCTGCCACTCAATAGGTTGAATCTCACCTTTTTCTGTTTGTGGATAATTGCCAAATTTTACATAATCTCCTACTTTAGCATTTTTTAAACTAATCATAAATTCCCCCATTATTTGTGTTGTTTTCTATTAATCTCCAAGCTGAACTGTATCCTATATCATTGTAAAATGCGGAAATTTACAGTACAGTTTTTAATAATTCGATTGAATTTTCTTCATTTGGATCATTTGTTCCGAGTATTCCACCAAATGCACGAGTTAAAAGATTTTTTTTCAAGTCCTCTACTCTTTCTATTTCTTTTTCTGCTATTTCTTTAACTTGCTTTTCTTTTGACAAAACGGAATCAAGGATTTTTACAATCTCTTTCTGTTCTTCAAGTGGAGGAAGAGGAATTAAAGAAATTGCTAATTGATTCAAATAAAATCCTACTTGACAACTTCCTCTTGCTTCAAATTGAACTTTATTTTGAAAATATGATGAATCAAAAAAATATTTTAAATATTCACTTGATATTGGGGTTGTAATTATGGAAACACTTCTTTGAAAGCAAATATTTAAACCACCTTTAAAAATACAACTCCTACCAATAGAACCAACAGAAGTAAAGCATATATCTCCTATTTGAATATTTGTTCTTTGGTTCTCTAAATCAAAATTTTCTTTAGATAAATAACGGACTTTTTCTAAATCAATAAATTTGTCATCTTTTATGTTGGTTGCTGATAACATAATATAATCTGTTTTTTCAGATTCTCCTTTTGGTGGATTATGAGAGCCATCAACAATTTTTGTACAAATATTTTTTAATTTTATCCATTTCCAAGTATTAGGAATTTTATACGGAGTTTCTTCATCTATAAAATCTTTATCTTTTCTTATTTGTCTCTTTTTTGCTAAATTTTGTTTTTCTTGATTGATTTTTTCTAATAAAATATCTACTGATTCAATATTTGGATTTTCTTTTCTCCAATTTTTAGTCAGTTCACCTTTAAATGCTTTGTATAAAATTACATACTTTCTAAATTCATAAGTATCAACAACTTTTTCTAATTTCTCTTTTGCCTCATTGAGTTTTGAAATATAATTATCAAGTTTATTTACAATCCGTTCTTGTTCAGCTAATGGTGGAAGAGGAAAATTAATATTTATTAAATCTTTTAAAGGAACTCCACCTATAAGACCATGTTTTTTCAAATTAAACTGATTTGAAAAATAATTTGTTTTTAAATAGTAATAAATATATTTTGAATTTATTTTTTTAGGAGTAAATGCACATAATTTATTTACAAAACAGACACATCTGTTTGTAAATCCAACTTTTCGTCCAGCACTTCCACCTTCTATGCAAAGAAGAGATGTATTTGCAGGAGCTATTTTAAAATTTTCATAATCACTTATTCTAACATTTGTTTCATAATTTATATAACTGTCAAAATCAATGTCTTTTGTTGCAATATATAATAAGCCTTTTGTGTTATTTATATATTTTTCAGCTTTTACTTTTTCATTAATACTATTTCCAGTATAAATATTTGAAATTGAATTCACTTTTACCCAGCACCAATTTTTGGGAATTTTATAAGGTTGTTTATCAACTGGAATAAGTGCATTATTCAATTTTTCTTCTATTGTGAATTCTTCAACTTTTTTCTTTGCCATTATCTCTCCTCTATATTACAATTCGTCTTTTTTCATCATCTGCAACTAATACAAGATTAATAACTTTCTTATTATTTCCTTCATAGGCTGAAGAATAATCTCTCGATTTTATCTGTTCTTCGCCTTCTTTTCTCTTTTTATCTACTTCTGATGAATTTTTAGCTAATTTAAATTCAATAACTACTACTTTATTTTTGAAAACTATAACAACATCAGAACGACCTTTAAATGTGTGTACTTCGGCAAAATATATTACACCTGCACCACGAAGCAACATCACAAATAAAGAACGGTAAAAATATTCATCTCTATTCTGAAAATCCTCATAAGGAATTCCTGAAATTGCCAAATTAAATGATTTTACTAAATTTTCTATGTTGTCATCTTCTAACGCTTTCCAAATATTATTCCCAAGTGTAGTATAACCTTCAACACGATAAATATCATCAAGATACATATCGGCTAAAGAACTGCGAACTTCTTCGTTTGGATAACCAAGTACAAATTCATTTAGCAATTTCTTTTTTATTGTCAAATAACCAGCTTGAAATAAAAAACTCTCTACACTCGCACTTTCTATTTCTCGTTTATCTGCAAAAGTTTTAGATACTGTTATCCCATCATATTTATCTGGATTTTTAATACGATGATTTTGTAAATAATTGAGAAGAAAAGAAGGAGAACCAGACATATACCAATAATTGCTAAAATCACTTTCATCAAAAAAATTTAATACTGAGAATGGATTATATACTCGTGTTTTGCCATCAAATGAAAAACCATCATAAAATTCTTTTATTTTATCCAAAAGTTCTTTTTTACTCATAGATAATTTTTTACTTGTATTTTCAATCCATTCAACAAAATTATCTTCAAGCTCTTGTTGAGTATAGCCAACTATATCACCATATTTTTCGTCCATAGATATATCTTTTAAATTATTTACCCCTGACAATAAACCTACTTTGCTAAATTTTGATACACCTGTTACCATTACAAAACGCAAATAATCACTACAATTCTTTACAACAATATAAAATTTAGAAAGAGTTTCTCGCATTTCTTCTGCTTTTTCTAAATTGTTTAAGTTGTCAGTCATTGGTTTATCATATTCATCAATAAGAACAACAACTTTTCCAAATTGCTTATATAATCTTATTATTATATTAAACAACATTTTAGAAGCATCTGTTTCTGAAGATATACTTAAATCATTTAAAAATATATAATTTTCCAAATAATTTATAATAGAATCATTTAACTCTTTTTTATTTTCATAATTTCCTAAGCCACTCATATCCAATTTAATAACTGGATTTGGATTTTTTGTTTGCTCTTTTACCCATTCCTCGGCATAAAGACCTTTGAATAGTTCTGCTTTACCTTGAAACATCGCCTCTAATGTTGATAAAGTAAGAGATTTTCCAAAACGACGAGGACGAGACAAAAAATAACATTCCCCTTTTTCTATTAAATTCAATATTTGTTTTGTTTTATCAACATAAAGGTAATTCTTTAGACGAATATTTTCAAAATTTTGAATACCTATTGGCAAATTTTGCATATATATTTTTTCCTCCTTCGATACTCATCTCGCTCCTTACAAGCAAGGAGAAAATAAATTGGGAGTTTAAATGCTTCTCTTAATATTTTTTCCTCTCATTTTTATTTCACTTGCTCCAATTATACAACAATAGCACAAAAAATGCAAATAAAAAGAGACTCTTGCAAAATTATTTTCTGTAAGAGCCTTTTTTA
>CADAWZ010000157.1 GCA_902791745.1 uncultured bacterium | reverse complement strand
TCCTGTAATGGAAAAAATTTCAGTTCCTTTTCTTTATATTATGCCTGAATTTCCTCTATATTCAATGGTAACTGTTGATTATATGAGAGAGCATGTAAAAGGAGAATTTGTTTTAGCAAAAGATTTTCCAAATACAACACACAATATTTTTTTGTTTTTTCCCCATGAAGATGCTGAATCTGTCAAGAGTTTTATGAAAAAATATTAGGAAATATGCAAAAAAAATAAAAAAAAATTGAAAAAACACTTGACAAAATAAAAAAAGCCTGCTAAAATAAACTCTGCAAATGAACAAAATACAAAATGTACAAATGCAATGCCGGCTCGTCTAATGGTAGGACAGCGGACTCTGGATCCGTATGTGAGGGTTCAAATCCTTCGCCGGCAGTTTTTTATAAGGCCTATTGGTCTAGCGGTCTAGGACGCCGCCCTCTCACGGCGGAAACCAGGAGTTCGAATCTCCTATAGGCTACTTAACTGAAAGCGGAAGACTTAGATAAGTTTTTCCGCTTTTTTAATTTTTTGGAAATGAGGACTTTTTTATGTATATAGTAACAGGTGCAAGTGGTTTCATTGGGAGCAGTATTGTAAAAGAATTGAACAATAGGGGAATTACAGATATTATTGCAGTTGACAGATTGGACAAAAGCGACAAGTTTAAAAATCTCTGTGATTGCATAATAACAGATTATTTGGATAGAGACGAATTTTTGGAAAAAATAAATGCTGATTCTTTAAAATGTGATGTAAAAGCTGTTTTTCATCAGGGAGCTTGTAGTGATACAACAGAACTCGATGGTCAATTTATGCTGAAAAATAATTTTTCATTTTCAAAAGATTTGGCACATTATGTCGCAAAACATGAGATTCCATTTGTCTATGCTTCGAGTGCCTCTGTTTACGGTTCTAATAAGGTATTTGTTGAAGAGCCTAAAAATGAAGAGCCATTAAATGTCTATGGTTATTCAAAATTGGCTTTTGATCAATATATGAGAGTATTTATTCCAAAGATGAATTCAACTGCAATAGGCTTGCGTTATTTCAATGTATATGGTCAAAGGGAACTTTACAAAGGCAAAATGGCTTCCATGGTTTATCAGCTTTATAAACAAGTAAAAAATACTGGAAAAGCTAAATTATTTGAAGGCACAGAAAATTATGCAAATGGTGAGCAGAGAAGAGACTTTGTCTGTGTAAAAGATGTTGTTGATGTAAATCTCTTTTTTGGAATTGAGGTAGCGGATAAGGCAAAAAAGGGAATTTTGAATTGTGGAACTGGAAAGAGTAGAACTTTTAATGATATTGCAAAAACTATCATTGAAATAAATAAAAGTGGCGAGATTGAGTATATTCCAATTCCTGAATCTATAAGGATTAAATATCAGAGTTTCACAGAGGCAGATATAACAAATTTGAGAAAATTTGGATATGACAGACCTTTTATGAGTTTAGAAGATGGAATCAAATATTGCATGGATTATTGGGATAAAATGTAGATAGTATTGGATAGTTTTCAGCAAATTTTTATTTACTTATTTTTTAAAATTAAGAAATACAGCAAATTAAGTAATGAAGATTATATAAAATAAAAAAAGTTGGATAGAATATGTGACAAAAGAGGAATATATTATGTTTAGAAAAATGAGAAGATTCAAACAACAATTACCTGATATTGATTGTATTGACCTTTTGAAAAAGACAAAAAGAGGGGTATTATCTTTAATAGGTGATAATGGCTATCCTTATGGTATTCCTCTGGATCACTGGTACAGTGAAGAAGACAATAGAATTTATTTTCATGGAGCAAAAGAAGGTCATAAAATTGATGCTATAAAATCTTGTGATAAGGCAAGCTATTGTGTATATGATGAAGGTTATCGCAATGAGGGAGAATGGGCTTTAAATATAAAAAGTGTTATTGTTTTTGGTAGAATAAAATTGATAGAAGACAATGATAAAGCCCTTAAAATATGTACTGAATTGGTGAAAAAATTTACAGATGATCAAAAATATCTTGAAGATGAATTAAAAACAGCATTTTCAAGGGTTCAATGCCTTGAGCTTATTCCAGAGCATATAACAGGAAAACTTGTAAAGGAATCATAAATGTTAATAGAAAAAAAATGTAAATGAAATTCATTGAAGTATAAGAATCATTACTAAGAATTTAAATTTGCCAAGAATTCAAAAAGTGTCTCTTATCTATGAAAAAAAGGAAAATAACAGATAAAATCAAGAGATTATTCTTCAGCATACGAAGGAATAAACCAAAAAGTTATTGGTCTTGTTTTGGTTGCAGATAATGAAAAACGGAAAATTGTGATGTAAAAAGTGAAAATTGCTCTTTTCTTCACGAAAAGGAATATACTTAGGGATTTTACGGAGTTTTTCTGTGAAATCTTTTTTTTTATTTCTTTAAATGTTAATAAGATACTCTTCAAAAAAATCATGTGCGGAGTTTATACCCTAAGGATATGAAGGACAATTTTTGCATCTATATAATATTAAAAATTGTCATATTAAATTAAATGGGAGAAAATAGAATGCCCAAGAGAAATATTCTTTGTTTGATATTATGTATTTTTTTGATATCTATAATAACTTCTGCTTGTGGTGATGGTGATTCAAATACATTTATTATAGTGCCTCCTATACCTTCAAAATATCCTCTTGAATTATCTAAAACAGAATTTAAATTAAATATAGGATTTACGGATAATATAATAGTTACTTTAAATGGTGAAGATGTAACTAAAACAGCGACTTATAAAGTTGATCAAGAGTCAATAGCAAAAGTAGAAGGTGGTTTGATAACAGGATTATCTGTAGGACTTGCAACAGTAACAGTAAGTGCAGAAAATGCAGAATCAGATGCTACTTTTACTGTAAATGTAGTTGATCCTGTATTGCCAAGTCTTGTAGTTGATCCAAGTGTAATTAGTGTAAATTTTGATGATGAGTTAAAGGTAAAAGTTACTCTTGATGGTAAGGATGTAACGGAGGATGTCTCTTATACATCAGATGATGACTCAATAGCAATAGTAGATAAAGGCATAATAAAAGGTTTAAAAATAGGCAATACAAATGTAACAGCATCTTTAGAAGGTGCAAATAGTGCAGTATTTATAGTGAATGTAAATCCTTTTGCAAATAGAAATGTTGGAGATGAAGTTGAGTTTGGTCATTATCCTCAGAGTAAGGTTGAGGGTTCTGATCCTCCAGAATATCAAGTTGATCCAATAAAATGGCGAGTATTGAAGAGAGATGATTACAATAAGAAGGTCTTAGCAGTTTCGGTGAATGGTCTTTATGCTCATCGTTTTGATGATACTTCTGAGGTTTGGGAAGATAGTGAAATTTATTCAAGTTTAAATGGTGATGATTTTTATAATGGAAAATTTAATGATATTCCAGTTTTTGATGAATTTGAGAGAGAGATTATATCTTTAGTTCGTGTTGAAAATGATGTTGTGTATTTTGGTGGTGATACACATGTATTTTTATTAGGTGCAAAAGATGCTAACAATACACGCTATTTTGTTGATGAGGCTGATAGATTGTGTAAGCCAACAGATTATGCAAAGCATACAGGGGCTAGTGTTGAAGACGGTAATTGTTATTGGTGGTTGCGTACTATACAGGGGCTAGTGTTGAAGACGGTAATTGTTATTGGTGGTTGCGTACTACTTATTCTGGGCTTACTGGTAATGTATATTGTATAGCCTTTGATGGTAAGATCTACTTCATCGGTGTGCATCTTAGTTACCTTTGTGTTCGTCCCGCTTTATGGATAAATCTTTAATCTTCACTTTCAAAAGAACTCACTAAAAAAATTGCTTCTAATTTTTTACAAAAATTTAAGAGGAAATAAAGATGGTGAGTTCTTTTTTTTTATTTCCTCAATCTTAATAAAAAAGGAAAATATTTGCTTCTAAAGAGAACTTAGAAAGATATAAAAATGGAGGAAAAGATATTTATATGAAAAAGGAAGTTCTTTTTCTTAGAAAGATAAACCTGTTATTTATTACAAAAGAACTTTTTGTCTCTTATTAGTCAGATAAAAGGGAGAGTGCAAAATTATTCTCAACAAAAGTTGCACTTAAAGGAACAGGAAATTTTGTATAAAAATATAATAAATTTTTGTTACTAACGAGTTCATAACACAAATGCATTAAATAAATCAAATCTTTTTTGCTTATGTAGGGTATATGCCTATATAGAAGCGTTTATAAAGTGAATTTTGAAATTATGAATAATAAGAAAATATATTTAACAGATGATTATTTAAAATAGCGTCAAAAGCCCTCTATTTAGAGGGCTTTTTCTTTTTTTTGTTACTAACGAGTTATTAACATAATCGTTTCTTTAAGCTCTTGTATAGTTTTATGAGTATAAACTTTTTCACCTATTCCCCCTTGAATCGAATGCCCCATTAATAAATCTATACAAATTTTATTTCCTCCTGCAGAGTCAAGCAAACTTCTAAAAGTATGTCTTGTTTCATGAATGATATGATCCATTTCTAATTTTTTTAAGACTTTTCTTAATTGATTTCCAAAATTAGAAAGAGTTGATTTTATAAGATATTCTCCTTTATTATTCATCCGCTTTCTTATTACTGGAACAATTAATGGATGGATTGGGATAATTCGATTCCTTCCAGCTTCAGTTTTCATACCTCCTCGCATTATTCCTTCCTGTAAATCAATGTCTGATTTTTTTAAATTTAAAAGCTCAGATATCCTCCAACCACTGTATAATAAAATAAGGATACAATCAACAAAAGGTAGATCAATATTATGCCATAATTTCTCCCGTTCTTCTAATGTGAATATATGGCGTTCTTTTGTTTCTTCTGTTTTAACCTTAACAAATGATGAACATTTATTTTTTATAATTTCGAATTGTAAAGCTAAATCTTCAAGTTTAGAAAAGATAATTTTTATGTAATTTTTTGTTTGAAAACGACAAGGGCATTTATTAACCAACTCTTGGAGATTATAAAATTTTATTTCTCTAAATTTTATGTTAAATAATGGTTCAAGATATTTAATAGTGGCATTAGTTCTTTTCTTGCTTGATTCTGATAAATTATCCCATTCTTTCTCTTGCCATTTTTTAAACAAATCCATAAAAGTAATGTCCCTAAAATCTACAAATTTGGGATTGAAATTAAAATCAGCCAATGCTTTTAAAGCATCTACTCTTTTCGCAAAGTAACCAATAGTAATATATAATGGATGACCTTTTTCGTTAAAACCCTTTGTTTTTCGTGCAACAAATGGACGCCGTCTATTTCCTTGAAGTTTAAAAACAGTTCCATAACCGTTAGGATTTTTCATTTTCTTATACTCCTATATTTATTAATAAGAGCATAACATAAAAACTAAAAATCCGAACAATTATTTTTATTTTTTTTGCATGAGTTTTTAATTTA
>CADAWZ010000156.1 GCA_902791745.1 uncultured bacterium | reverse complement strand
GTTTTTCTTGATTGATTTTTTCTAATAAAATATCTACTGATTCAATATTTGGATTTTCTTTTCTCCAATTTTTCGTAAGTTGACCTGTGAAAGCTCTATGTAAAATTAAATTTTTCCTATAATTATAAGTATCAACTACTTTTTCTAACTTCTCTTTTGCCTCATCGAGTTTTGAAATATAATTATCAAGTTTATTTACAATTCGTTCCTGTTCAGCAAGTGGAGGAAGAGGAAAAGGTATCTGCTCTAATGTCTTTGTTGACAAATGTTTAACAGTCATACTTGGTGTTGTCTCATTTATTGATTCAAGTGGATATGGTAAATAATAAAATAAAAAATCATTAAGCAAATTTTTTGAATTAGATTTTATCAAACAAACACGCTGATTTAAAAACGCATCAGAGCTATTCCATTTAGCAATGTTAAAGTCTCCATCCATTCCAATTAACATATCACCTTTATGAATTATGTAATCTTCTGTACATTCTTCGTCTGTGAAGGTTTCAGTATAACCACGGACAATATCTCTTATTCTAATTAAACCATTTAAACCTTCTGACTTTTTAGAAAATCTCTTTGAATCAAAAGGGTAACCTGTTTTTGTTTTTATATAATTTCCGAGTTTAACCCATTTCCAATTTTTGCCATATTTTCCCTCTTTTGCTTTCTATATGAAGTGAGTCTAAAATTACGGACTAATAATGAATATTATAATTTAATTATTTTGTTCTTTAATTTCTCTATATTTAACAGGACTTGTTTTTAATTTTATTCTTTCTGTATTGTAAAAATTAATTAAATTAACGCTTTGGGCTAGTTGATTGATACTTTAAAATCTGCCCAAGAAAGCCACTATTTAGCAGAGATGTCATTGCGAGGGAGCTATGCGACTGTGGCAATCTCAACCGCTTAATTTAAATTTAGTAATTTATGAAATAGATCAAGTACAGCATTCTAAACAGAGCTGATCGACTCAATTTTTAAGTAAATAATAAAATTATAGGCTTAGATTGCCACGGCTCCTCCTTGTGGGGTAAGGTATTAAAAACTCTAATGAGTTTTTAACTATTTTTTGAGCCTCGCAATGACAAAATTGCAGTATACAGATATATATTGGATAGTTTATAGCAATTTTTATTTACTTATTTTTTTTGAATCAACTAACACAACGAGTTAAATTGATATTATTTTTTCACTTAGGTGTTTTAGGCATACAATAAAATTTTTCCTCTCCTTTTATTTCTTCTTGCCTTTACATTTGCATTCGTGTTTTTCTTCGTGTTTATGATCGTGTTCACAATGGCAATCTTCACAATCGCAATCATCACCACAATCACATTCATTGCCAACTTCTTCTCTTATCTCATCTTCATCTATGTCTTCAGGATTTATATATTCAGCCCCTTCTTCAGGAACTATGGAATTCATAAACATTTCGTCAAATTCTTGTATTATGTCGCACATATTTATATAGTGAAGTCTGAATTTGCTCAATATGTCAAAAGCCTCTTCTTTTGAATCGTCATTTGTGAATATTGGCAACATCTGTGTATATAAATTTTTGGCTGCGGTCATTATTTCTGCCATTCTATAGGCTATTGACTCTTTGTTTTCATCAGAAATACTTTTTTCATCTTTTATTTTTTCAGCAATCACCCTTGTAATCGCTTGAATTTCTTCCATATCTTTATCAATGTTTTCATTGAGATCATCAAAATTTAAATTATTCATATTTTTACTCTCCGTCTATAGTTTTTGCTGTATATTTCATCTGTAATTTTCCATAATAAAAACTATTGATATAAGATTTAAACCATTTTATATCATTTGTTAAATATGGGTTGTTTAACGAGACAACAACAGTTTTATCAGCTATTTTTTCAAATGAATTTAAAAGCTGTCTTTGTGCTTCTGTCAATTTGCCATAAGATGAAATTGCAAGAATTATCCTGTCAAATTTCTTGACTATTTTTTCAAATTCTTTTATTTTTTCTGATTCAGAACCGATTTTATAATATTCCGTTTTTGCATATTCCATAAATTTTGGAAGAAATGACTCTTCTGTCGGAATACTATGTGGAGATAGTTTCAACTTTTCAGGCGATATGATGAGAGTTTTTTTGATTTTTCTTCCAATCATACCATTATTTAAAACAACATCTATAGATTGTTCTGCACTTTCCTCTGCTATCTGCATTTTTTCTTCATTTGTCATTTCACAACCTGTTTTTAATGTCGCTTTCATAGCCTCTATTTTGTTAAATGATTCCTGCAAACGCTCGATAGTTATTCTTCCTTCTTTTACAGCATTTTTGATTGCTTCAACAGCTTTTTCTCTGTCTTCTTCACTTCCACAGGCGATTATTAAATCTGCCCCTGCTATGATACTTTGGACAATGGCTTCACCATATCCGAAATATTTTTTTATTCCGTCCATTGCCATAGAATCAGTAACAATAATGCCATTAAATCCAAGTTTATTTCTCAAAATATCTGTTAAAATTGTTTTTGAAAGTGTTGCAGGCAAGCCTTCTTTGTCTATTTTTGAAAAGCAGATGTGGGAGGTCATTATCATTGGAATATTTGACTCTATTGCAGATTTAAATGGCAATAGTTCGCATTTTTCGAGTTCTTCTAAAGTTTTCTCACTTTTTGGCATTGTCAAATGGCTGTCAAATGCAGTATCTCCATGTCCAGGAAAATGTTTTGCACAAGCTAAAATGCCACCTTTTGCCATTCCTTTTGTCATAGCAGAAACTAAATTTGCCACTTTTTCTGGATTTTCACCAAAAGATCTCGTACCTATTATTGGATTTTGTGGATTGGAGTTGACATCTGCACAAGGGGCAAAATCGAGATTAAATCCGAGCTTTGCAAGTTCTAATGCACATATCTGTCCATTTTTTTCGGCTAAATATTCTGAATTTGATTTGCCAAGTGCCATATTTCCACATAGTGGTGTAATGTTTTTAAAATTCACCCTTGTAACAGCTCCGCCTTCTTGATCGACAGAAATTAAAGGGATTTTGTTATATTTTTTTAGTGAAGTCTCTTTTATCTGTTTGTTTAGCGATTTTAATTCTTCTTCAGTTCTTATGTTTTTTGCAAATAAAATGACACCTGCATAAGGTTTTGATAAAACTTTTTCAGGAAGTGAATATCCTGTAAATTCTGTTATCATTAGTGAATATGCAAGTTCTTCTACATCTTTAGGGATTTCCATAATTTAAAACCTTCTTGTTTTTTTCTATTATTTTATTATACCACAATATGAATTCGAAGGCAAATAAAAAATGGAATTTATAAAATATTGCTTTTTGTGAAAATATATAATATAATAAAATTGTAAAAGTAGTGATAATAAGTTAACTCGTTGTGTTAGTTAATTAATATTTTACAATCTGCCCAAGAAAGCCACTATTTAGCAGAGATGTCATTGCGAGGCTCAGAAAATAGTTAAAAACTCTAAAGAATTTTTAAAAAACAATCCCCGCAAGGGGGAAGCCGTGGCAATTTAAGCCTGTAAATTATTATTTACTTAAAAAATTGAGTCGATCGCTTCTATTTATCCAATTTCTACTCAATTTGTTTAATAAACTACTTTTTAAAATATTAATCAACTAACACAAGGCGTTAAATTAACAACAAAAAAAACTGCCAGTTGATCATATTTGCGATCAGCTGGCAGTTTTATGTTCTGCACTCTCTAATTTATCTATGGAATAAGAGGTGTTGGAGGAAATACTGGTCCTATTATAGATCCTGGACCTATAAGTTCGCCTTTATTTATATCACAACCTTCTGTATTGCCTGTAACTGTTATTGTTCCTTCATTTATAATTGTTGCACCATCAATAGTTGTTCCATCAGTGCTTAACATAGTAGCAATTCCATAGACAAATATCCAATGGTCATTATTTGAAAAAGTATTGTTTGTTACTGTTATATCTCCAGTGTTTGTTAAATCTGATATATTTGAAGCATTTAAATCAGCTATTAATCCTCCGCAGTATAATCCCATATCTTTATTTTCACTTACTGTGATAACACCTGTATTTGTACAATTTGTTATTGTGTTTGTTTGATTACTACTATTGCTTTGAATCTCTCCGACTATTCCACTTACATACATTTTTAGCATGCTAAAGAAAGGCGTATTGGGATTGTCAAAAAAATCAGTTTTTGCAATCGTGATATGTCCAGTATTTGTGCAGTTAAATATTGTATTGTTAATTTGTACATCATCACTAAAATTTATGTCAGTCATATTTACAATTCCATGCGAAATGATTTACCTTGGAAAAGGTTTGATGCCAGGCTCGGAACCAGTCTGTCCTACCAGGCCAGTAGAGTCGATTTCGACGGAGT
>CADAWZ010000155.1 GCA_902791745.1 uncultured bacterium | reverse complement strand
GTGTAACCTATTTTATCATCAATTTGTCCACCATCGCAATAATTAAACTTAATTGCCAGATTCTTTATAGATGAGGCTTTTGCACGAACTTTAGTTACTTTAGGAGAAACTTTTAACGAATCATCAACAATGTCAGTGCTGTCTTCAACGACAGATTTTGTCATCTCAGCATATTTTGCCATATTTTTTTGAGATTCTATTGGTTGAGAAACATACTGAATTTCTTTTTTCTTTTTTTCTTCTTGAATTTCCAAAGCTTTTTTATAAAGCAAATCAATATCTGCTTTTATCTTTTCTTCTGCTTCTTTATCCTCTATTGTAATGAACTTTTCAAAGGCACTCGGATACGAAAAAATCTTTTCCTGTTCTCCAAAAACAATATGAAGATATTTACCATCACAACTTTTGATGATACCCTCTCCAAATTTCTTATGATTAACTTTTTTATCTACTAAACACACATTAAACTCCTAAAAATCGGAATATTTCGACTTTTGTATTATAATCTTGATCTTTAAATAAATTCCCCTATTTTGTCTTTTTTCCTGCTATTTTATTATTATATGTATCTTATACAAAGTATAAAATCTACATTTTCAATGGAATTTTGTTTAAAAGTTCGAGATAGTCTATCAAAATTTCAACCCAATATTCATCATGTAAAATATCGAGCATTGTTATTTTGCCTTCTGTGATCCCTAAAGGAATACCTTTTGAACGCATTTTTTCAATTTGATGTTTGCCAAAACTCAAAAATGGAGCAGATATAACAATATTTTTTCCTGAATAATAAAGCCGAGGAATATAAGATTTTTTCATCAAAATTTTTATTTTCGCAACATCAAGTAAATTATATGTTTCTTCAGGAATTCTACCAAATCTATCTTTTAATTCGACTTTTAGATCATCAATTTCTTCAAATGTTTTTATCTGTCCTATTTTTCTATAAATAGTGAGTTTTTGCTTTTGATCTGCAACATAAAAATCTGGAATATATACTGAAAGTGGAATATCTATTTTTGGATCTAAAAGCTCTGAATCGTTTAGATTTTTATTCCCCTTTAATTCCTCAACAGCTTCAGATAGCATGCGACAATAAAGGCTAAATCCAACAGATTTTACAAACCCATGTTGGGCTTTTCCCAATATATCGCCTGTTCCCCTCATTTCCAAATCCTTCATTGCGATATGAAAACCACTTCCAAGTTCTGTAAAATCTCTCAAAACTTCCATGCGTTTTTTGGCGTCAGATGTCAAAAGTCTATTTGGAGGATACATCAAATAGGCATAAGCCCTGTGATGACTTCTTCCAACTCTTCCTCTGATTTGATATAGTTGAGCCAAACCAAATGAATAGGCATTGTTAATTATAATTGTATTGACATTTGGCATGTCTATACCACTTTGTATAATTGTTGTACATACCAAAACATCATAAAGTCCTTCTGAAAAATCTTTCATTATCTTTTCAAGTTTAGCCTCTGACATCTGGGCATGTGCATAAGTTATTTTTATGTTTGGAATCAAATTTTCTATTTCTTTTGTAATTGTTTCGATGCCTTCAACTCTGTTGTGGAGAAAAAATACCTGACCACCTCTCGCTTTTTCCCTCATTATGGCACCTTTTACAGCATCTTTTCTGAAAGGCATTATATATGTTTTTACAGGCAATCTATCCTGTGGAGGTGTCGTAATAACAGATAGGTCTTTAACTCCGCTCATAGTCAAATGAAGTGTCCTTGGTATAGGAGTTGCTGACAATATCAATGTGTCAACCCCAGCACTCATCTCACGAAGTTTTTCTTTGTGCATGACACCAAAAAATTGCTCTTCATCAATAATTACAAGACCGAGGTTTGAAAATGAGACATCTTTTGACAAAAGCCTGTGTGTACCTATTACTATATCTGATTTTCCTGTTGCCATATTCAAGACAGATTCTTGCTGTTTTGCTTTTGTCCTAAATCTTGAAAGTAATTCTATTCTTACTGGAAAAGATGCAAATCTCTCTGAAAATACTTCATAATGTTGTTCTGCAAGAAGTGTCGTAGGTGCCAAGATTGCTACTTGTTTTCCGTCCATTACTGCTTTAAATGCACATCTAAGAGCAATCTCAGTTTTTCCATAACCTGCATCACCACATATAAGTCTTTCCATTGGGTGTGGAGCTTCCATATCTCTTTTGGCGTCTTGTATTGCTTTTATCTGATCTGGAGTTTCGACATAAGGAAAAGCCTCTTCCATTTCTTTTTGCCAAGGTGTATCTGCTGAGAAAGCATGACCTTCTGCAAGATTTCTTTTTGCATATATATCCAAAAGCTGTTTTGCAATTTTCTCAACTTCTTCTTTGACTTTTGCTTTTTTCTTTTGCCATTCCTTAGCTCCCATTTTAGAGAGTTTAGGTTCTTCATCCTCGAGATCGTATTTTTCAAGTAAATAAATTTGTTCGACAGGGATGAAAATAAAATCTCCGCCAGCATATTCGAGTTTTAAAAATTCTGAAGAATAGCCATTTATTTCTTTTGTTTCAAGACCTCTGTAAACACCAACACCATGTGTTGAATGGATTATATAATCACCTATCGTGAGGTCTTCAAGTTTCATCGGAACTTTTTTAGAAACTTTTTTAGAATTTTTTCTCTTTACGCCAAAAAGTTCTCTATCTGTCACGATATAAAAATCGTGATTTATACAAAAACCTTCTGAAAAATTTTTCTTTACAGTTGCAACTTTTGTTTGAAAATCGAGTTGATTTATCAATCCAGAATTTGGAGATAATAATTTTGTGACAGAAATTTTTGATTCAGACAATATATCTGCAATTCTCAAAGCCTGTGGTGAAACGACTAAAAACTTTGATTTTTCATCACTATTTTTGACAAAATCGACAAAATCAGAAACTTTTTTACCGAATGAAGGAGCTTGTGATATATCAATATTTATGTTTTCTATTGTTCCCCAATCTGCAAAAGAGATATTTTGGAAATCTTCTATATGTTTTTCAAATTCATTAAAAGCATATTTATTTTGATTTTCATCTATTATTGGCTCAAAATCAAAATCGCCATCTTCATCAAGAGAAAAATCTTCTCTTGTTCTTATATTTTCCCAAGTTTCAGATTCTAAATATGACAATTTTAGAAGAGCAGGCTCATCTTTTATAATTATTGTATTTTTTTTGTCAAAATAATCTGCCAAAAATGCAGAAGAATCTTTTGAGTATTTAGGAAAATATATTGTTATTTCAGAAATCTTTCTCTGTGATCTCTGTGTCTCTATATCAAAAATCCTTATGGAATCTATTTTACTTCCAAAAAATTCAAGTCTTATCGGTTCCCCATTCACAGGGTATATGTCAAAAATGCCACCTCTCTGTGAAAAATCTTTTCTTTCTTCTGTTATGCTTCTTTTTTGAAATCCTTCGTCAACTAATCTTTCTGAAAGTGTAACAGGTGATATGCTCTCCCCTACTTTTATTGAAAGAGAATTATCTTTTAATTTTTCTGGTGATTCAATTTTTTTAAGTGCAGAATATATGTCTGTTACTATTATTTTAAATTTCTTTTCAGCTTCAGAAAGTGAAAAATTGTTATCTGTATTATCTGAAAAAACAAAATTTGAAACAGGAATATTATTTCCAGAACAAATAGAAATGCCTTCTGAAATAAGTTTCAGCAGAAAATTCATCAGATGTTATAAAAAGAATATTCTTTTTAGTCTGTTCATGTAAAAGAGAAATAAAAAGAGATTTTGCTGAGGAACTGAGACCAGAAATTTTTATATTATTTTTGTTATTTAATTCGTTGTATATGTTTTCAAAATTTGTAATCATAGTTGCTATTGTGTTAGAGTATGTTAAAAATCGCTTCTATCTTTGATGACATCAATGCCTCTTTGATATTTATTTGTTTTTCTTAACAATTCTTTTGCTTCTGCATGACCTTGCTTTGAAGCCATTCTGAGATAATACATTATGTCATCTTCTTTCAAATAGTAATCACTACTATTTAAAAGTATAACGGCATAGGAATATTGAGCTTCTGCATAACCATCATCTGCGGAATATTTGAGCAACTGTAAACCTTGTAGGTAATCTTCTTCAACTCCAAGACCTTTGAAATACATCATAGCCAAACGATATTGGGCTTTTGCATTATTATTATATTTGCTCGCTTTGTAATACCAATTGTACGCACTTTTATAATCTTTTGCAACATTTCCCTTGCCTTTAAAATATATTTCTCCTATGTGAAATGAAGAATAAGTGAATTCACCAAGTTCATATGCTTTTTTATACCAATATACTGCTCTTTCATAATCTTTTTCAACACCAATACCACATTCATACATTCCTGCAACAGCAAATGCTCCAAGTTTATGTCCCA
>CADAWZ010000154.1 GCA_902791745.1 uncultured bacterium | reverse complement strand
AATCATTATTCCTGACAGTGTTACAACTATTAATGGAGCAGCTTTTAGTGATTGTATCTTATTGAAAGAAATTGTTATTCCTGACAGTGTTACAACTATGAAAAGTGGTGCTTTTGCTGGATGTAACTCTCTTGAAACAGTAATTATTGGAGATGGACTTACTGAAATAAAAAGCGGAATATTTAATGGGCGTACTAATTTAAAAACAGTAACTATTGGAAAGAATGTTAAAACTATTGAAGGAGGAGCTTTTAGTGGATGTACTTCATTAAAAGAAATCGTTATTCCTGACAAACAACTATTGAAGGAGGAGCTTTTTTTAATGTTCCAGAAATAACTTATACAAGCAAAATGAAAGCAACAGGTTCACCTTGGGGAGCTAAAAAAGTAAACGGAGTAGTACAGCAGTAAAAAGGGACAACAAACACAGCCTGTGAAATTTTTCACAGGCTGTGTTTCTTTATTTATTTTCTTTTAAACCTCAATAATTCGTCTCGGTAGTAGGCATACTGTTTTTTTGTCAATCCAGCAATTTAAACTACAACTTGTCTTTTTTCATTGTCAGCGACTAAAACGACTGTTATTATCTTTTTACCCTCATTTTTATAACTTTCTGCATATCGTTGGACTTGCTCCTGACCTTCTGCTCTCTTTTTATCTATTTCTTTTGAATTATTGGCAAATTTAAACTCGATTATAATTATCTTGTCATCAAAGGGAATTATCAAATCTGATCGTCCATCTTTTGTGTAAGATTCTTGAAATGAACTTACACCTGCACCGCCACGAAGCAACATTACAAATAAAGAACGATACCAATATTCATTTTTATTTTTAGGGAAGTCATTATAAGGAATTTTTTTTAAGGCACTATTAAATATCTCAACAATATTTTCAATATTTCCCTCATTTAATGATTTTATAGATTCCCAAAGTAAATCTCCTAATGGTATATATTTTCTTATTTTATATATATCTTTTAAAAACAATCGAGACATTGATTGTTTTACTTCTTCATTTGGATAATCAAGAGTTAAAAAGACTACTTTATTTTTTCTTTCTTTTTTTTCTATTGTCAAATAACCTGCTTGAAATAGAAAACTTTCTGGAGTTGCTTTTTCTATTTCGTGTTCATCTGCAAAATCTGAAGACACTTCTAAATGTCTAAATTCTTCAATATCATCTATTCGATGTGTTTTTAAATAATTAGCAAGAAAAGAAGGAGTGGCAGATATATACCAATAATTATTAAATTCTTGATCGCTAAAAAAATTTAAAATAGAAAATGGATTATATACTCTTACTATTCCATCAAATGAAAAACCATCATAATATTCTTCTATTGTAGAAAGTAACTCTTCCCTATCCATAGATAATTCTTTTTCCGTTTTGTGAAGCCAATCAGAAAAATTTTCTTCAAGTTCTTTTTGTGTATAGCCTACTATATCTGCATATTCTTTTGACATTGATATATTTTTTAAATTATTTAACCCAGAAAATACGCCTGATTTACTAAATTTTGATACTCCTGTAAACATAATAAATTTTACTTCATCACGGTCTTTTAAAATACTATAAAAAGGACGAAGGATTTCTCTCATTTCATTTGCTTTTTCTAAATTGTCGATATTATCTGTCATTGGTTTGTCATATTCATCTATAAGAACAACAACTTTACCAAATTGTTTGTACAATTCATTTATTACTTGAGAAAATATAAGTCCAGAATTTTTACTTATAGTTTCATCATAAGAAATATTTAATTTATAGTCATTTGCTATTTTCTTTACAAGATAAATAAGTGCATATTTAAATTCTTCTGTATTTTCATAATTACCCAAACCACCCATATCCAATTTTATAACTGGATTTGGATTTTTAGATTGCTCTTTTACCCATTCTTCAGCATATAAACCTTTAAATAATTCAGCTTTACCTTTAAACATAGCCTCTAATGTTGACAAAGTAAGTGATTTTCCAAAACGACGAGGACGAGATAGAAAATAACAATAGCCATTTTGTATAAGTTGCAATATCTGTTTTGTCTTGTCAATATAAAGATAATTATCTTCACGAATTTTTTCAAAACTTTGAATACCTATTGGTAATTTCTGCACTTATTTTACCTCCTAAAAATATTTTTTTAGGAGCGAATTTGCTCCTTTATTTTCCTTTCTATTTTCTTTCAAACCTCAGTAGTTCGTCTCGGTAGTAGGTATACTGTTTTTTGTCAATTCAAGTCTTTTTTCTCCATAAGTAAATAAAAAGTTGCTGAAGACTTTCCAATATATGCCTGTATACTGCCATTTTGTCATTGCGAGGCTTGGAAAATAGTTAAAAACTCGTTAGAGTTTTTAATACCTTACCCCACAAGGGGGAACCGTGGCAATCTAAGCCTGTAAATTATTATTTACTTAAAAATTGAGTCGATCGCTTCTATTTATCCAATTTCTGCCTGATCTATTTAATAAACTACTAAATTTAAAATCAAGTGGTTTAGATTGCCACGGTTGCACAGCTCCCTCGCAATGACATCCCCTCTATTTAGAGGCTAACTCTTTATACCACAAAAAATATCGTATAGGTCAATAAAATCTTTCATATTATTTTAGCATGCATAATCTCAAAAGGCAACTAATTTTTTATTTTTGCAGGGGAAAAAGTATATAAAAATAATAAAAACATGTTGAAATTCATTAGGTGTAAAATAAAATTTAATTATGTATTTTTTATCAACTATTAAAATAGCTTTAAAAGCAATATCTGCAAATAAATTGAGATCTTTTTTGACAATGCTTGGAATCATAATAGGAATTGCTTCTGTTATTATTTTAGTAAGTATTGGTCAAGGTGCTGTTAATGAGGTTAAAGATAGAATAACTAAACTTGGAATAAATCTTGTAATTATTCGTTCTCTTTCTCCTAATATATTGACAATCGAGGATAGTAATGCTATAGAAAATGAATGTGATTTGGTAAATTATGCTTCTCCTCAAATTCCTATAGAATTACAGTTAGTATATAAAAATCAGAATTATAAGGCAAATTGTTATGGAGTTTCAAAAAATTATGATAAAATCAGAAATTGGGAAGTTTCAGAAGGACATTTTTTTACAGAAGAAGATTTAAATAATTGCAATCAAGTTTGTGTCATAGGTTATGATATTGTTGAGGAACTATTTAATGGAGAATATCCAATCGATCAATTTATAAGAATAAAACATATTCCATTTAGAGTTGTTGGAGTTTTCCAGCCTAATAATTTTAATGATAGTATATTTGTTCCATATACAGCATATATATCTCGTTTAGATGGTAATAGATTTATAAATATCATATTAGTTTCTATATCTTCAGAAGAATATATAGAAGAAGCAATTGATGAAATGAAAACATTTTTGATGCAGAGACATCATTTAACAGGAGAAGCCGAAAAAAAATATTTAATAATATCTTCAAAAGATGGTATAAAAGTTTTGACAGAGTCAAAAGAAAGGTTGACATTATTTTTAGTAATCATTGCTTCTATATCTCTTTTGGTTGGTGGAATAGGTATTATGAATATAATGCTTGTTTCTGTAACTGAAAGAATAAGAGAAATTGGTATTAGAATGTCTTTAGGAGCAAGAGGTAGTGATATTTTAAGACAGTTTTTATTTGAGTCAATGACACTTTCCATAATGGGTGGAATAATAGGAATTGTGAGTGGAATCATAATTTCACTCACAATTCCTAAGTTTTTTCCAGATTTAAAAACATTTATTTCAATAGAGTCAATAATAATTTCGTTTATATTTTCTGCGGGTATTGGAATTTTCTTTGGATTTTATCCTGCTTGGGAGGCCTCAAAACTTACTCCAATAGATGCACTTAGAAATGAATCTGATAATCAAATATCTTTGATAAAACTTTTACAAGCATATAAACAATCAGGAAAATCAGATAAAATGAAAGAATTTTTGGCAATTCTTGGAGTTATAATAGCTGTTGCTTCTGTTATAACGATGATTAGCATTGGTCAAGGTGCTTCTAAATCAATTCAAGATTCTATATCTTTAATGGGAAAAGATTTGATAGAAATTCATCCTGTAGTTAAAATGGTTAATGGAGTTAGACAAGGACTCTTTAAAACATTGAAAGTTGAAGATAGTAATGCTATAGCAAATGAATGTCCTTTTGTAACTCATTCATCACCACTCATAGTTACATCTTTACAGGCAGTATATGGAAATAAGAATTGTGAGACAGAGGTTTATGGAGTTCTTGAAAATTATTATGAAATCAAAAATTGGGAGATTTCTGATGGAGATTTTTTTACAGAAGACGATATTGTAAATGGAAATAAAGTCTGTGTAATAGGTGATGAAATTTTAAAAAAATTGTTTAATGGAGATGATCCAATAGGTCAATTTATAAGGTTAAATAAGATACCATTTAGAGTTGTAGGTGTATTAAAACCCAAAGGTAATATGATTGCAAATGGAAGAAATGAAATATTTGATGATATTATATTTATTCCATATACTGTGGCTCGTTCTCGTATAAAGAGGATAAAATTTTTGAATGCAATAGCTTGTTCTATTAATTCAGATGTTGATTCAAAGGAAGCTGTTGAGGATATCAAATTGCTTTTGAGACAGAGACACAAATTGCAAGAAAATGATAAAGATGATTTTGAAATAATAACTCAAACAAGTATTCAAGAGGCATATGAAAAAACATCAAATTTATTTACATTGCTTTTGTCCTCAATAGCTTTTATATCTTTATTGGTTGGTGGCATAGGAATTATGAATATAATGCTTGTTTCTGTAACAGCAAGAACAAAAGAAATAGGCATAAGAATGTCTGTTGGTGCAAGAAGAAGTGATATTTTAAAACAATTTTTATTTGAATCAGTTCGACTTTCAATGGTTGGTGGAATTATAGGAATTATCTTTGGAATTGTGATTTCACAATATGTTCCACATTTTTTCCCTGATTTGACCACTATTATTTCTATTGAGGCAATAATAATTTCTTTTTTATTCTCTGTAGGCGTTGGAATTTTCTTTGGATTCTATCCAGCTTGGCAAGCCTCAAAACTCGATCCAATAGAGGCACTTAGATATGAATAAAATTGGAGTAATCGAATAACAAATGTCTTTTTTGTCAACGATTAAAATAGCTTTAAAGGCGATATATTCAAACAAATTAAGAGCCTTTTTGACAATGCTTGGAATTATAATAGGAGTTGCTTCTGTCGTAATTATAGTAAGCGTTGGTCAAGGTACAACTAAAGATATTGAAGATAAACTTCGCTATGCTATGGGTGGAATGAATATTATTTTGATTCAACCGACAACAAAAAAAAGCAAAGAATTTAAAAATACATTGAAGATAGACGACATTAAAGCTATAGAAAATGAATCTCCTTTTGTGATTTATTTATCTCCAGAGTTTGTAAAGGGTAATCAACTAATATATGGAAATAAAAATTGTTTTTCAGGTGTTTGTGGAGTTTCTGAAAATTATGCCAAAATTAGAAATTGGGAAGTGTTAGAAGGAAAATTTTTCACAGAAGAAGATATAGAAAATGGCAATCAAGTTTGTGTTATAGGTCATACAGTTTTAAAAGAATTATTCAATGGAGAAGACCCTATAGACCAATTTATAAGAGTAAGAAATATACCATTTCGTGTTGTAGGAGTGATGGAGCAACGAGGTGGAGAATTCATAGGTGATAATAATATTTTTATTCCATATACAACATATCGTTCTCGTATTCAAAATATAAAAAATATATACTTACTGTATTGTTCTATTACTTCATACGAATATATAGAAGAAGCTAAAGAAGATATTGGAACTATTTTGAGACAGAGGCATAATTTACAACCAGAAGATAAAGATGATTTTAAATTAATTTCAATTTTAGATATTTTTGATACATTTACAGGAACAACAAAAAAATTGACATTATTTTTAGTAGTCATTGCCTCTGTATCTCTATTGGTTGGTGGCATAGGAATTATGAATATAATGCTTGTTTCTGTAAATGAAAGAATTAGAGAAATTGGAATTAGAATGTCCCTTGGTGCAAGAAGGATAGATATTTTAAAACAGTTTTTATTTGAATCAATGATATTGTCATTAATAGGGGGATTGATAGGAACTATATTAGGAATTTTGATTTCACAACATATTCCACATTTTTCTCCTGATTTGAAAAGTGATATTTCAATAGACGCTATCATAATTTCTTTTATATTTTCAGTAGGCATTGGAATTTTCTTTGGTTTTTATCCAGCTTTTCAAGCCTCAAAACTTACTCCAATAGAGGCACTTAGGAATGAATCAGATAGTCAAATATCTTTGATAAAACTTTTACAAGCATATAGACAATCAGGAAAATCAATTTCTTTTGGTTTGTTATTGAAATTAGTATTACAGACAATCTTTAGAGATAAAATGAAAGAATTTTTGGCAATTTTTGGAATAATAATAGGGGTTGCTTCTGTAATAACTATGATAAGTATTGGACAAGGGGCTTCTAAATCAATTCAAGATTCTATATCTTTAATGGGAAAAAATTTATTATTCATCAATCCTGAATTTAAAAGATTTCACGGAATTGCTGATGGATATTTAGATACATTGAAAATAGAAGATAGCTATGCTATAGCAAATGAATGTTCTTCTGTAACAAATACCTCACCTGTTGTCAAAGAGACTGGATTGGCTATATATGAAAACAAAAATTATGAATCATATATTTTGGGAATTTCAGAAAATTATTTTGCAATTAAAAATTGTAAACTTTTCAAAGGAGAATTTTTTACAGAAGAAGATATAGCAAATGGAAATAAAGTATGTGTAATAGGTGATACAATTTTGCAAGAATTATTTAATGGAGAAGACCCAATAGATAAATTTATAAGAATAAATAAAATACCATTTAAAGTTATAGGAATATTACAACCAAAAGGTAAAATAGTAGGAATTAATGAAAATGAAGATGAGTATATATTGATTCCATATAAAGTAGCTTGCTCTCGTATAAAAAAAGTAAATTGTTTAGATTCAATAGTTTGTTCAATTAGTTCAGATGAAGCTCAAGAAGAGGCAATAGATGAAATTAGAACACTTTTAAGACAGAGACATCATTTACAAGAAAAGACAGCAGATGATTTTAAAATAAATACTCAAATAAATATTCAAGAAGCATATGAAAAGATAACAAGTTCATTTACATTGCTTTTGTCATCTATTGCTTTTATCTCTCTTTTAGTAGGTGGAATAGGCATTATGAATATAATGCTTGTTTCTGTGACAGGACGAACAAAAGAAATTGGTATAAAGATGTCTGTTGGGGCAAGGAGAATAGATATTTTAAAACAGTTTTTATTTGAATCAGTTCGACTTTCAATTGTTGGCGGATTTATAGGAATTATAACAGGAATTATTATTTCACAATATGTTCCACATTTTTTCCCAGATTTAAGTACAATAATTTCTATTGAGGCAATAATAATATCATTTTTGTTCTCAGTAGGTGTAGGAATCTTCTTTGGATTTTATCCTGCTTGGCAAGCCTCAAAACTCGATCCAATAGAGGCACTTAGATACGAATAAATTGGAGTAATTGAATAACAAATGTCTTTTTTGTCAACGATTAAAATAGCTTTAAAAGCAATATCTGCAAATAAATTGAGAGCTTTTTTGACAATGCTTGGAATAATAATAGGTGTTGCTTCTGTTATTGTTTTAGTAAGTATTGGTCAAGGTGCTTCTAAAGCTATTGAAGATAAA
>CADAWZ010000153.1 GCA_902791745.1 uncultured bacterium | reverse complement strand
TTTTATGGGGTTAAGAAAACCAATAAAAAAAATTAGCAATAGGTATATTTGTATAAAATCCCTTCTGCTAATTTTGTCTACTTTTTGGGGTACAATTCAGAAAATAAATTAAATGGAGTTAAAGTGCGTAAAGGTAGGTGAGTAAATGTGAAACCTATTCAAATTGAATTGAAAATTGGAATATCTTACTTACATGAGTGAACGAATTCAAAAAAAGTATTGTAAAAATGACTAAGGATTCTTTGTAATGATAATAAATACTGGTATGAGAACAGATATAATACAATATTATACCCCTTGGCTCTTGAAGAGATTTGAGGAAGGATATGTTTTTTCTCGAAATCCAGTATATAATTATATAGTTACTCGCTACGAATTGAATCCAAATCTCGTTGATTGTGTTATATTTTGTTCAAAAAATTATAGACCTATACTGAAAGATTTACATAAAATAACCGACAGATTTAATACACACTTTCAATATACAATTACTGCCTATGATAAAGATATTGAGCCAAATGTTCCTTCAATAGACGAAAGCATAAAAACTCTTCTTGAACTTGAAAAGATTGTTAATTCAAGAAGGATTTGTTGGCGTTACGATCCTGTGCTTTTGACAAATAAATATACTATTGATGTCCATAAAAAAACATTTGAATATATATCTTCTCAGCTTGCAGGTCATATTGACCGTTGTATTTTTAGTTTTGTTGCATTTTATAATAGATTTGAAAATTACCTTCCTGAATTGGTTCAAATGACAGAACAAGAAAAGGATTTATTGGCAAAAGAATTGGGAACTATTGCGAGAAAATATAATATTCATATTCAAACTTGTGGAACTAATGGCGATTATCTAAAATATGGAGTTTATCCTTCAAGCTGTGTAAATCTTGAAATTTTGGGAAAGGCAAATGGTGTTTGTTTCAAGAAAATTAAACATAGTGGATTGAGGATTGGTTGTCATTGTATTGAGAGTAGAGATATTGGTGCTTATACTTCTTGTCCTAATGCTTGTAAATATTGTTATGCAAATAGTCAGGATTTGTCAAAAGTAATGGAAAATTATAAAAAGCACGATCCTAATTCTCCATTATTGATTGGAAATTTAACAGAACAAGATACTTTACAACATGGAAAACAAATAAGTTTTTTGGTGAAATCTATAAAACCACAGAGAGAATTTTTTTTTAGTAGTGGATTCTGTTAGTGTTAAATGATTTTCTTAAAGATGTAAGAGATAAAAAATGCTTTACGTAAGAGACTAAGAAAAGACGGAAGAAAAAAAAATATAAGGAGAAAATAAAAATGGCGAATGTTGAAAAATTTGAGATACAGACTACAGCAAGAAATCAAATGATTGACATAACAAAATATGTTGAAATGGCTGTTAAAAAAAGTGGTGTAAAAAATGGAATTTGTGTAATACATATTCCCCATACAACTGCAGGAGTTACAATAAATGAAAATGCAGATCTTGATGTTTGTGATGACATCATTTTTCATCTAAATACATTGATTCCAAATTTGAAAACTTTCAAGCATTTTGAAAGAAATTCTGATTCACATTTGAAAAGTTCTATTATTGGCTGTTCTCAGACGGTCATTATAGAAAATGGCGAACTTCTTTTGGGAAGATGGCAAGGTATTTATTTTTGTGAATTTGATGGAGAAAGGCATAGAAAATTTTTTGTAAAAATAATTGAAGGATAGAAAAAGAGGAGCATTTAGGCTCATTCTACGAAGGAGAAAAATATATGTATGGTGCTATTTTAGGAGATATTGTTGGCTGTCCTTATGAATTTACAGTAAGTCCCAAGGTGAAAAATTTTCCTCTATTTATTAGAGAATCAAAATTTACAGATGATACTGTGATGACAATAGCTATTGCAGACGCTCTTATAAATAATGATGTTTGTAGTGAAAAGCCTATAAAAAATATTGATTGTATGCATAAATGGGGATATAAATATCCAAATGAGAGTTACGGTGGAAGATTTAGTGATTGGCTGTTTAACAAAAAGAGAGTTCCTTATTGGAGTTTTGGAAATGGTTCTGCAATGAGAGTTTCAAGCGTTGGTTGGCTTTATGATACAATAAAAAGGACAAGAGAAGTTGCAAAATTTACAAGTGCAGTTACTCACGATCATCCTGAAGGAATAAAAGGTGCTGAATCTGTTGCAAGTGTCATTTTCTTAGCGAGGAATAAGACCTCTAAGGAAGATATAAAAAAGTATGTGGAAAGTAATTTTGATTATGATCTTTCTCGTACTTGTGATGAAATCAGACCCAATTATAGATTTGACGAAACCTGTCAAGGAACAGTTCCAGAGGCTATAACTGCTTTTCTTGAAGGTCAAGATTTTGAAGATGTGATAAGAACTGCAGTTACCCTTGGTGGTGATTGTGATACCTTAACTTGCATTGCAGGCAGTATGGCAGAGGCTTTTTATGGAGTTCCTGAAAATTTAAAAGAAGAATGTAGAAAAAGGCTAACTCCTGAGATATTGAAAGTTATAGATAAATTTGACGAAATAAGAGAGAGAAAAAGGGGATAAATAGGCATAAAAATGGCTTGTAATAAAAAATATTTTACAAGCCATTTTTAGTTATTGTTGTGCGAGATCTTTTAATGATTTGCCGTTTTTTATCTTTCCAGTCGTCAGCATTGCGAGATGTGCCAATTACAAATTGTTTTATTATCTTCAAGAGATAGGTTCTAATTTTTCTAAATAAAAGTCTTGCTCTTCTTGTGGAATGTTCAATGCTTTAATTGCATTTTCTGCTGTCATGTGTAGATTTTCCATTAATGACTTGATATTATTGATGATAGCATTAGCCATTCCTCTTTTTTCTCCAATCTTTTCACCCTCTGCTCTTGCCTCTTCTTCAATGTCTCTTAAATGTAAATCGTATTGCATATATGTTTTCTCCTTAATTTTTTCAAAATTAAGGGGCTTCAATGCTCCTCTTAAAATATAAGCTCCCCTCTCTTTCTCATCTTGTTTTATGTATAATTAAGATTTGGGGAATTATAATATTTTAACACTTCTTCAAGAGAATATCCTAACCAATCAGCAATTTCTTCAGGTTTTCTTCCTTTATTTTTTTGAAAAAGAATCATATTTTGCCTTTCTTTTAAACTCCCTCTTTTTTCTCCAATCTTTTCACCCTCTGCTCTTGCTTCTTCTTCAATGTCTCTTAAATGTAAATCATATTGCATATATGCTCCCCTCTCTTTCTCATCTTGTTTTATTTGATTGATTTTATCTTCTATTTGATTGACAAAAGAATTTTCCGTCTTTATTCCGTCTATGTACTTCAAAAGTGCCTGAAAATCTTCACTTAGATTTTCTTTGTTCTTACATTTTGTTGTAATAAAAATCTTTGTAACATCATCTTTTAAGAGGAGTTCTTTATCTTCTTAACAAAAATTTTTAAAAGTATATATTGTTCGTTCACTTTTGAAAATTCTGAATGGACAAATAAAGACGATAAATAGCTTGTTGAGATCTTTGTAATCGTGACCAACTTTAAGCAAATAAGAATCAATCATCGCTTCATAATAACGAAATCTTTTTGCAAATTCTTCTTCCTCTAAAGAAGTAACCTGCATTTCAATATTATAAACAATTCCATCCTCATCTTTTAAATAGGCATCAAGTCGAATTCCCTTGCTATCATAAAGTTCTTTTAATACTTCTTCTGTTTTGATATAGACTATGTCTTTTATATCAATTCCTAAAATAATCTGCACAAATTTAATGCAAATATCTTTTTCGCTCATTATTCTTTTGAATAGATAATCATCTTGAATTGTCAACTCTTCAAGAGTTTTTCTCTTCCTTGTTTTTTCTGTTATTGTTACAGATAGTTTTTGGTTTTCTGTTTCCTTCTTAATAGCTTTAGGCATATTTATAATTTCTTTCTATTATACCATAATTAATAACTAAAAATCAAGTCATTAGTATA
>CADAWZ010000152.1 GCA_902791745.1 uncultured bacterium | reverse complement strand
ACAATTATATGCACCTGCTCCTGCGATAGTTCCTCTTGCAAGAACGACAGGAGAAGCCATTGAATAAGCTCCTGAATCAAATATAATGTCTGAATCAATGGCAACGAGGTTACCTTCTGAATCAGAAGCAGTTTTTATTTTTATGACAGATGGATGTCTTTTTGTAGTTGCTTCTAAATCCTCTGTACGCTCATAGACCATTTTTACTTTTCTTTTTGATTTTAAAGCAAGTAAAGCCGCATGACAAGCGATTAATGTTGGATAGTGTTCTTTTCCACCAAAACCGCCACCTGTCGGAAGTTGTACAATATTTATATTTTCAGGAGGAAATGGAAATAATTTATTTCCCTCTTTTCTTATATAATAAGGACACTGCATAGAACCATATATTGTAACTCCATTTCCGTCATCTTCTGGAACAGCTATCATTGCTTGAGTTTCAATATATGCCTGTTCTTGGTAAGGAGTCTTATAAGTTCCCTCATAGACAAAGTATCCTTTTTCCTCTGCAGAAGCAAAAATGGAATCTGGATCACCTTTATTTACATTATATTCTTTGATTATGTTGTCATCTGAATAAATTAAATTCTTTTTATTAAGTGAGTCAAAAACATTTAAACTTGGCTCTATTATTTCATATTCAATATTTATATGCTTTTTAGCTTCTTCTGCAATTTCTACCGTAGCTCCAGCAATCAGTAAAACAGCTTCGCCTACATAATTTACTCTGTTGTTTCTTGGCAAAAATGGAACTTCTTTATTAAAATTATCCAAATAATTTTCGCCCTGTATGTCATCTGCGGTAACAACAGTTACAGATGACCAGTCAAAATCAGAATCATAATTTATAGATTTGATCAAAGCACAAGGATGAGGACTTCTCAAAGTAACCCCATGCAGATAATCATCACTATAATAATCATTTGTGTATTTCATTTTTCCACGAAGTTTATCATCTGCATCAACTCTGACCACAGATTGACCAACACATGGAGTATAGGAATGTTTTGCCATTGTACGCTCCTTATCTATAAATTATAATTTAAAAGTTTTGCCAAAAGTAAAATCTAAAAAAATTATTAAGTAAGTTTATATTAATCTAAAATGTAATAAATAAGTTAAAATTTCAGCACATAAAGTTTAATTCCTGCATATAAATAGAAAAAAGCCCTTCAAATCATGAAGTGAATGGTACCTAATTTTTAGTACATAACTAAAAGTAGATGCAGTTTTTATATGAAAAAACAGATTTTCAAAATAATTAAAAATACAAATAGTATCAGAATATTTTAAGAAAACGGACGGGACTTCTCGGATACTTGTATCCGAGAAGTCCCGTCCGTTATTATTTTGAAAAAAACAAAAAAATATTGACAAGAACTAAAAAAAATATAAAATATATTCATGCGAGAACTTGTATATATAATATAAATTATCATATAGTGTGGTCTGTGAAATATCGTAAAATATTCTTACACAAGAAATAGCAAATCGCCTTTATGAATTATTAGATTCAAAAGATAAAGGATTTACTATTGTAGAATGTAAGGTAGAAGATATGGATCACATGCATTGTTTTATTTTTTCTCCTCCTAAATTAATTGAAAGAATATATTTATTATTATAAATAATAGAATAAAGGAAAAATTAAATGGACAAAGTCCTGTAAAATATAGAACTCTGTCCAATAAATAACTTTAAATTTTAGAATTTACTAAATTTGGGGTTTACTTCATTTTTATATATTTGGATAACATCAACAATAACAAAATACCATTTTAAATTAAAATTTTTCACTATTTTAACTTTTAATTTAATTTTATCTCAACCTTGTCATTTTTCAAGAATATAAAAATTTTTCCCTTTAAAAGTATACAATTTTCAAAATTAGTGCTAATTTACATTGAATTTTGTCTACTATGCCACTTTTTGAATATTAAATGAGTGTATTTTTTAGGTTCTTGCAATTATGAATGAAATTTTCATGTTATATCTAATATTGTGCGAAAGTGGATATTATGAGATTACTAACATTTCTTAGTATTTTTGGGAAATTCCTTTAATTTTTATTTATTGTAACTTTTATTTGCTTTTTTTTTGATATTATTGTATAATAAAAAATATTTTTCTTATGAATAAAAATTTCTTTTTTAAAATTGGGAGTAAAGCATTATGACAACAGATGTTCAAGATGTAGCACTTAATGATGCTGTGCTTAAACAGTTGGGATTTATGGATAAAAAATTAATACCTTCTGTTTTTAATATTCTACCAACATATAAATCACCATTGGGGACTACATATAGAATTGTAAAAATTGATAGTAAAGTTTTTAAAGATTGCTATACATTGAAATCAATCACAATTCCAGATACAGTAACGGAGATTGGAAACAGTGCATTTGAAAATTGTATAGCTTTAGAAAAAATAGATATTCCTGATTCTGTTACAAAAATAGGTTATAGGGCTTTTGCAAATTGTAAATCTCTTGATAGTATAATTATTCCAAATAGCGTGATAGATATTGGAAAAAAAGCATTCACTTCTTGTTTAAAATTAAAACAATTTACATTGCCAACTAAATATACAATTTTTGAAGATGATGTGAATGAGCAGATTGATGTTGAACTAAAGTCAAATCCTACAACTAAACTAACTGATTCACAGATAATAAATTATATTGAGGTTATACTTGATGATGAAGTACTTAAACAACTTGGTTATGATGTCAAGTATGAAGAAAATGAATTTGGAATTTTAAAATTTTTTAAGAAAGATGGACAAGATGTAACCTTTTTTGACATTCCAGCTATTTATAATTACAATGGTAAAATCTACAAAATAACACAAATTGATGAGCTTGTATTTTATCATTGTTCTTCACTAACAAGTGTAACTATACCTAATAGTGTTACACAAATTGGTAAAATGGCTTTTTCTGGTTGTCAGTCATTGGCAAGCGTAATTATTGGGAATAGTGTTAAAAAAATTGAGCGTAGTGCTTTTAATAATTGTTCTTCATTAGTAACTATAACAATACCTGATAGTGTGGAAGAAATTGCTGAATTTACTTTTTCTAATTGTTCTGCTTTAACAAGTATAACAATACCTGACAGTGTTACACAAATTGGTTATAATGCCTTTTCAAAAGTTCAACATATTGAATATCACGGGACGGCAACTGGAACTCCATGGGGGGCTCAGTCGGTGAATTAGAATAGTTTTTCTTTTGCATGTTTTGTGATATTTTGCTATATTTCGAATTTGTTACTTAGATTGCTAAATGTGAATTAATTTTATCTTTCTTTTAAATAAGCAAGATAAAATTTGCCTTTCTATAATATTTTTTGTTATTGTATTAAAGGTAAATGCGGAATTTTTTGTATATTTTGTCTGTGAAGTTGGAGGAAAAGTGGTAAATCCTTTTTGACAATGTTGGTGTATATGTGGAATTTGGTCGTTATCCACAAATGGTGTTATATTAAGCCTACTGTTGCTCGCCCTGCTTTGTGGATAAATCTTTAATGTGTTTATGTCATGTTGGGTGGCTGTGAAAAAATTAAATAGTTTGCTATCTCCCTTCACAATTTTTTGGTGAAATCCACTCACTTTGATATTTTTTTCTTTATTACTAATAATGTTATCAAAAAATATATAAAGACTGTGAATTTTTTTTTCACAGCCTTTGTTGTTTTAGTTAGAGAATAAATGTGTAATTAATAAAATCTATGACATTTGTGCTGAAAGAGTTTTTATTTCTTCAATATCCAGCTTTGTTGCTTCTGCTATTTTATCGTTAGGAATTCCTAATTTCAATAAATTTTTAGCTGTTTCTAAAATTCCAGCTTTCTTACCCTCAGCAATTCCCTTGGCACGCCCCTCAGCAAGTCCAATTTTTTTAGCTTCTTTTATTTCTTTCATTACGCTTTCTTTTGATTCATCTGTTAAAAGGTCAAATATATCTATATCCTTG
>CADAWZ010000151.1 GCA_902791745.1 uncultured bacterium | reverse complement strand
TGGAGAACCACTTTTGATGTTGCATGGAAACCCAACTTGGTCTTTTTTTTATAGAGATTTAATAAAAAAATTTTCAACAAAATATAGATGTATAGTTCCTGATCACATTGGCAATGGACTTTCAGATAAACCTTCAAAAGATATGTATTCTTACACTCTTGAAGAAAGAGCAGATAACATAAAATCTTTAGTTGAAAGCCTTGATTTAAGAAATATAACATTAGTTGTCCATGATTGGGGAGCATTGATTGGATTTGACTATGCAAGAAAACACCCTGAAAATATAAAAAGAATTATCATTTTAAATTCTGCAGCATTTGGATTACCGGAGAAGAGACCTTTTCCTTGGTCAATAGGTCTTTGTAAAAATCCAATAACAGGTCCATTTCTCGTTCAATTTTTAAATGCTTTTTGTATAGGTTCTTGTATGTTTTGTGTAAAAAACAAAATGAAAAAAGAAGTCAGAGATATGTATTTAAAACCTTATAACAGCATAAAAAATAGATATGGAGTACGTGCTTTTATACTCGATGTACCATTAAAACCTGATCATGTTTCTTGGAAGGAACTTCAAGAAACAGAAGAAAGCGTGAAAAATTTTAACAATCTTCCTATATTGATATGTTGGGCAGATAAAGATTTTGTATTTGACAAATATTTTCTTGAAAAATGGATTAAATATTTGCCAAATGCAGAAGTAAAACATTTTCCAAACGCAGGACATTATATTCTTGAAGATGAACCACAAGAAGTTATAAAAGAAATAGAAATTTTTTTAAATAACAATCGTATTGAATAATATTATGGAAATAGACAGTATAACCAATAAAAATATTGCGTCATATCTCGTAAGAGAGGCAATAGAAAGACCTCATGAACTTGCAGTAGTTGCTCCTTATAAAACAGATGAGATGGGTAGAACTGCATATATTCATTTGACAGCAGGTCAATTAAATGATGAAAGCGATCACATAGCAAATGGTCTTGAGTCAATAGGTATTACAAAAAATGTAAAAACAGCTCTTTTGGTCAAACCTTCTCCAGCTTTTTTTGCACTTGTTTTTGCTCTTTTTAAAGTAGGAGCTATAATTGTAATGATTGATTCTGGAATGGGACTTAAAAGTATGGGAAAATGCTTAAAAGAAGCTGGTCCAGAGGCTTTTATTGGAATACCCATGGCTCATGTAGCTCGTATTGCGTGTGGTTGGTGTAGAGACACTATAAAATATAATGTGACAGTTGGCAAAAAATGGTTTTGGGGTGGTCATACATTATCAGAACTTAGAAAAATAGGTTGTCAAACCGAAGATTATGATATGGCTGTACCAAATGATGACGATATTGCTGCTATTTTATTTACAAGTGGAAGCACAGGAGTTCCTAAGGGAGCTGTTTATACACATTCTATTTTTAATAGTCAAGTTGAATATCTAAAAAAAGTATATAATATTCAACCAGGCGAAATGGATTTGTCAACATTTCCACTTTTTGCACTTTTTGGTCCTGCGTTGGGCATGACTTCTGTAATTCCTGACATGAATCCAATGAAGCCAGCAACTGCTGATCCCAAAAAATTGGTCAGTGCGATAGAAGATTTTGGAACAACAAATATTTTTGCAAATCCAACCATAGTAAATATTCTTGGAAGATATGCAGAATCTGAAAATATAATGTTTCCTTCTGTGAAAAGAGTTATATCGGCAGGAGCTCCAGCACGTCCTGATTCTTTGGAAAGATTACAAAATGCACTTCTCGATGGAGTAGAAATATTCACACCTTATGGAGCTACAGAAGCACTTCCACTTTGTAATATAGGAAGTATAGAAATTTTAAAAAATGCACGGTATAAAACAGAACATGGAAAAGGAACTTGTATAGGTTTTCCCAATGAGGGAATAAACTTAAAAGTCATCAAGATTACAGATGATAAAATAGAAAAATGGACAGATGACTTAGAAGTTCCTGATGGGGAAATGGGAGAAATAGTTGTAAGTGCAGATATTGTAACAAAGGAATATTACAATTTACCAGAGCAAACGGCACTTGCAAAAATATATGACGGAAAGACAGTAATCCACAGAATGGGTGATATTGGATATAAAGATAAAGAAGGAAAATTTTGGTTCTGTGGAAGAAAATCACATAGAGTAAAAACAAAAAATGGCGACATGTTTACAGTATGTTGTGAAGGAGTCTTCAATGTACATCCTGATGTCTTTAGAACAGCTTTAGTTGGTGTTCAAGATGGAGAATATCAAAAACCTGTTCTATGTGTTGAAAAAGAAAAAAATTCTGATATTAAGGATGACAAATTGATAGAAGAATTACGAGAGATTGCTAAAAAATTCGAGCATACAAAAAATATCGAAAAATTTTTAATTCATCCAAAATTTCCTGTAGATGTTCGCCACAATGCAAAAATATTTAGAGAAAAATTAGCTGTTTGGGCTATTGGAAAATAACTAAAAAAAATGAGGTTTCAATATCTTGAAAGTTCTTCTAACTGGGGCATCTGGTTTTTTAGGTGGTTCTCTTGCTAAGTTGCTTAAAAAAAATGGATTTGAACTTATTGCAACACTTAGAAGTAATCCCTCAGACTCTCTTACAAAATTAGCAGATAAAATAATAAGAGGCGATTTAATCGATTCTGAATTTGCAGATAAATGTGTTTTAAATGCAGATGCTGTAATACATACAGCTGGAAAATCAGGTTCATGGGGAAATTATCAATCTTATTTTGATGCTAATGTAAAAACAACTCAAAATTTAATTTCATCTTGTAAAAAGTATGGAGTGAAATATTTTATATATACGAGTTCTCCAAGTTGTGTGTTTGATATGAAGGATCAAAATGGAATAGATGAAACAACTCCATATCCAGAAAAATTTAGTGCATTTTATCCTCGTACAAAAGCAGAAGCAGAACAAATTGTAATAAAAGAATCGTCTGATAAATTCATGACTATTTCCTTACGACCTCATTTGATATGGGGACCAGGTGATAGAAGTTTATACCCAAGAATTGTTGCAAGAGTTAAAGAAAAAAAGCCTATGCTTATAAACAATGGAAAAAATAAGGTTGATGCAACTTTTGTTGACAATGTAGCTTATGCTCATGTGCTTGCTCTTCAAAAATTAAGTTCTCCCAATGGCAATATTTGTAATGGTAAAAAATATTTTATAACAAATGATGAGCCGATGGAAGTGAAAGATATAATAAATTCACTGTTAAAATATTCAGGATTTCAAGAAGTAAAAAATAGTATTCCTGAATATTTAGCTTATTTTGCAGGTTGTATTTCAGAACTTTTTTATTTTATTACAGGAAAAAAAGAGGAGCCAAATTTAACTCGTTTTGTCGTAAAAGAATTATCTTGCAATCATTGGTTTGATATTTCAGCAGCTAAAAGAGACCTTGGATATTCTCCATTAATTACAATGGAAGAAGGATTTAAAATTTTTGGAAAATGGGCTAAAGAAAATGCATTGGTGTGATTGGTTTGAAATGGATTTATCAAGATTTAATCCAAATGATTTTTGGAATATTCTTGATGCAGAAGAAAAAGAGAGAGCTAATAGGTTTAAAATAGAAAGTGTTGCAAAATCTTTTGTTTTATGCAGAGGTTTTTTGAGAACTGTTCTTTCTCGTTATCTTTTCTTAAAACCTAATCAAGTAAAATTTGAATACGGACAATTTGGAAAACCTTTTGTAAAAAGTGATGTTGAGTTCAATCTTTCACATTCCCAGAATGCATGTATTATTGCTGTTTCAAATATAAAAGTTGGTATAGACTGTGAATTCATGGCAAACAAAGATTTTGATAAACTATCAAAGAGATTTTTTAGTAAAGAAGAACATTATTTTATATCTGAAACAAAAGAAATTGAACTAAAAAAAGAATTATTTTATAGGTCTTGGTGTATGAGAGAATCAATGGCAAAGATGACAGGAGAAGGTCTTTCTAAAACATTGCAAAATGAATTAATTTTT
>CADAWZ010000150.1 GCA_902791745.1 uncultured bacterium | reverse complement strand
AGTTTTTTATTTAATCCAATAGTATTTTTATCTGTTATATCTTGATCACATGCTCTACATCTATAAGTCTTCATTCCTCATCCTCAACAACATCAAAATCAGGAATATCTTTTCCCCTAAATTCTTCATCCATAATGCCAAGCTGTATTTTTATTACTTTACGCATTTGTTTTGCTGGCTTCAGACAATATTTAACAAAATCTCTTTTAGAAATATCTTTAGGTTCTTTTACATTTGGGAATAACAATTTTAAATATGCAGTTGCCAATCTTTTTACTGCTTCCGTATCTCTTGTATCTGCTTTTTTAGGAACAATTAACAATCTTTCAACAATATTTCTACATTGAATTTCTTCTCTCAATTCATGTAGTATCGAAGCAAAATATTCAGAATTCAAAGCCCAACCTATCATTTTCATGTCATCATTCATTCGAGGGATATGCCAACCTTCAATGAAACCATGAAATCTATCAATCAAAGCAGGTTCATAAAAAGCAGATATCCCCTGCAACATATTTTTGTATGTATTCATAAATGCTTGGTCTATATTGCCCAAAAGGATAATACCTGAATCAGCACTTCCCTCTTTATTTCCGACATTAAATGTTCCCTGCTCCATATAGCTTTTTAAAATGCCTCTCATCTCATCAGAACCTGTTCCAAAAGAGATAGTTTGAGCCTCATCAATAGCCACATAATCATTATGACATGCAAAACCAAAAGTATTTCGTCCAACATCATAAAACATCTTGGCTCTTGTCAACATTCCACCTGAACAAATCCAACCAAAACGACTTACTCTGCCAAAAACATAAGATTTACCTGTACCTTTTGGAGCAAGTTCAATAAGATTAACCTTCTTTTCTACAAATGGCAGAAGCCTTGACAACATAGTCAATTTTTGTGTTTCATTTTCAAAACCATCTGCATTATAATCTATTGCCCCTAAAATTATGTCGATCCATTCTTTTATTGTAAATTTAGCTCTTGCATTTTTATAATAATCAAGGTCTATTATATATGGACAAAATGGCTCAAATTTTTCAAGAGAAATCTTGCCAATTGGTTTATTTCCCTTTTTTTCCTCTAACAATCTATAACCAAGTGTTATTCTTCCCCAAGTCTCATTATCTTCAAAAAAATAATTTTTATATTTTTCCCAAACATTTTCAGGAATTGTTGTATTTGCACATTTTAAATTCAACTCAGGAATAGCAAAAGACTTTTCTCTTGTGGCAATATCTATTTTAATAGACAATTTTGTAACAACATCAACAAAATTGCCATCTGTAACTTCACTAATTATTTTATTTGAATCTTCTTTTTTGGGAATAAGGGATTTATAGCGTTCTGCAATATCTACATTTATATTGCCTTCTTCATCTTCCGAAGCCTTTAAAAGCCAATCTCTTATAAATGAAGGCAAATTCAAAGATGAAAGAAAATTGCTATTTTTCAAATCTTTGTAAATAATTTCATCTTCAAAGTATTTCTTTAATTTTTTTTCTAAACTCGCCTTTACGCTTTCTTGAGTATTTTTATCTAAATCTATCATGTAAACTTTCCCCTCCTAACCTCTCCTAAGGGAGGAACTAATTTTCTGCTTTTCTTCTATTATTTGGTTATTTGATTATAATAACTTTATTTAAATTCAACTCCCCCTTACCCCCTCATGCTTGAGGGGGCGTTTCCTTGGTGTCGACCGACACCTATATTCTGGGCTATCCTCCCTAACCCTCCTTTAAAAGAAGGGAACATAAAATCTTTAAATCCAAGACTCATTTAAACGGCTTCCTTTTTTCCTCACAATATTTAAAACCGATTCAAAAATCTTCTTAGCATTTGCAAAAACTGAAAAAGTATATTCCCCTTCTATATCCAAATCAGAAACATTAACTTTAAAATTATAGCCATCTGTAGTTTCAGCCTTGAAATCTTTATTATAATTAGGTCCAACAAGATTTACAGTAACATTTTTTAATTTCTTTTCCGAGGAAAATTCAAGAACTTCAGAATCATTACAACGATTAAACTCAAAAGGTTCCTTCTTTATCTCGATTTTATATTGCTTATCCAAGAGGCTAATTTCAATAACAGGCACAAGAACTTCTTCTATAGAAGCACCACCATGGACTTCAAGCCCTGATTTTCTTCCGCCCTTAAAACTGTCATAATTAGCCAAAACCCAATAACCATTTTCTTCTGTTGCAGATTCAGGACAGCCATTTATTTTATCTTTTGGACAACATCTACCTGAATGTATGCCTTTTTCCAACATTTCCAAAGAATTTTCATTTCCTGAAATAACACAAAGACGACTTGAAGCGTGATCAGCAACCAAAACAACTTTTTCAAAAGCATTTTTCTTTAAAGTCCGTCTTATTTTTACCAAAATATCATCTATTATTTTTAATTCTTCCACAATATAAAATGGAGGTTCTTTTACAGAATATTTAAAATCTTTGTTGTGTTTGAGAATATCAAGATTTTTGAGATCAACAACTTCTCCCCATTTTATATCTTTTAAAAATTTTTTATTTAAAGATGTAATAGAAGGAAGTTCATCACACCTTGCTATAGAGATTTTTGCCTGCAATTTTTCTTGTCTTAATTTTTTGGCAATAAAAAATATATATTCAACTCCGAGCGAGTCGATAAAAAATAATGATGAATTTTCTTTATTTGCAATATCTGAAAGAATAGAAGCCCTTGGAGAAAAAAGAAGATAATATATTCGCTTTTTAGCTTGTTCTTCTTCCAATGCTAAAAATTCATCTGTAACTTTATTTGTCAATTTGCACATTTTATATTTTGAAATATAATCTGTAAATTCTTCTCTTCCAACTCCAAAATCGTAATTTTGAAGATAAAAATATAAATCTGGATATACTTTTTGTAAAATATCCAAAATTTCTTTTTCTGAATACTCATTTACAAAAACACAAATATTTTCAATTATTGATTGCTTTTCATCTGTAGTGCAATCTGTCAAATATTTTATGTAGTCTTTTCCTTTTTTCTTTACAGCCAAACAAAAATCTTCAGAAAATTCATTGACAATATCTTCTGAATTTTTTTTCATAGAATAGAGATAATCTTTGCGTTCATCATAAATTTTTGAAAAAGAGGAGTTATTGCAATCATAATCGAGGATACTGTTAAAAATAGCATTGCTAAAATCAGAAATATTTTTGCAATTTTCAATTACATGTTTTAAATATTCACTTTGTGTTTCTCTGTGAAGTTTTAAATCCATAAAACAGAGGCTTTTTTTCTCAATATCACACCTTGGATCAAAAAGTTCTTCAAATCGAGGTCTATTTTTGAGAGTTGATGTTATGTAATTGTCAATACTCCCCTCTTTTAAAGCACCTTCCAAAATTCTCGCCCACTGTTCACTTGTGCAAAAATCTTCTGAACACTGGTTTTTAATTTCTGGAAAATCTTCACAGAGTTTTGAAAAAGCAGTCTGTTGATTTTTTATAGGATAAATTGAATCAAAAAAATCTTCTTTTTTCTTGTCTGTCTTTATGTAAATAGTCCCATAAACAGGAGATTCAATTTTTTTATAAGCGACATTTATTCCATCACAAATATCTTCATTTTTACATAAATTAATATCTTTAACAAATTCAATTTTTTTCGGTCTATCAGGAGTGCCTTCATCACAGAAAATTATAAGTCTTTGATTGCGAGGGTCTTTTTTTATCAAATCTTCCAGTAATTCTTTACATTGATAAGCGACTAAGACAAGTTTTTCAGTATTTACTCTGAGAAGTCTATAAAAAAAATCTCTTAAAATATCTTCACCCAAAAATTTTAATTGCGAAGTAAATCCAATGGCAAAGATATTTTCTTTTTGTTGTTCAATTTGAAAGAAAAACTCATCAATGTCAACAATTTCATCATATTTGCAAAAATTTTTATCATCAGGATAAATAAATTTATTTGTCATATTTTGATGGAAATAATCCTTGAATTTTTCCATTTCAACAGAACTGTTAAAATTTACTATCCTTATGTGGTCGCTGTTATTACTCAAAAATCTCTCAATACAATCCATGTAA
>CADAWZ010000149.1 GCA_902791745.1 uncultured bacterium | reverse complement strand
TCTCTCCATCTTCATCATAAAGAGTCGGCTTAATTTTTGCTTTGTTCAATTCGCCATAAAGAGATATTACATTATTTAGCCCTTTATCATCTGCATACTCACAAGTAAATACATAGTCATTATTTAGAATGTGTGATTTTATATCTGCATAAGATTCTTGAGTATATTTCCTAATTATTTTTAGTGCAGTAACCAATGGTGCATTTTTAGGAATTTTAATTCCAATAATATCTTCTTCATCTGTCATTATCTTTTACCTCCTAAAATTCTATTATAAATTTAATAGGTTTACCTGGATGACTATTTTTAAAATTTCCTCCATGCCACCCTTTAAAGTGTTCTATATAAGAAAGAGGAACGATTACTTCGTGTTTATTAGCAAGATGTGGATAAAGTGAAGCACTATATGAATGATGTCCTTGTAAAGTTTTTCCTTTGTATTTTGGTCTCTTTTTTCCTAAAATTGCTTCTTTCTGCTCATTATTCCAATTTCTTGTTCCAGATAAACCCTGTTTTAACCTTCTACGCTCTTGTTTCCAAAAATCTTCAACAGCTTTGTCTTTACGGTTCTTAAATCTTTTATTCCAATTATAAATATAATATTCTTTTTTTGTTGCAGTGCAATGATCTATTTTTTCTTTAATCTCTTTCATTTTTTTCTTTGATAATTCCTTATTTTTAATAGGATGTTCTCGCAAATCTAAATCTTTTGTTCTTTCTTTGATTATATTTATTATCTCATTAATCCCTATGTTATTTTCGATTTTTTCTCCTACTGTCCCTTTAAAGAGACCGCTGTTTCCTTTACTCATAGGAATCACCTGCCTTCAAATTTTTAAAAGCAAGTGCTGTGTGGCTTGTGTAAGATTTTATCTTGATTCCCTGTTCTGCTAATTTTTGAAAACAAGGATAATTAGCTGAGCCATAAACAATTATTGTATGTGGAGAGTAACGATTAACTAACTCAAAAAGACCTTTCTCAAAACGCTTGCGGTCGATATGTTTGCGAGGACTTCCTCCAACTGTTCCAATACACAGAATGCTATTTTTAGGAAGACCATCAAACATATAAGAATATGTTTCTTTTGTTCCCCAACGAACATTATTGATTACTTGCAGACCATTTTTCCCAAGCCAAAATCCAAATGTACGCATGCGATATGTATTGTATATTTTTAGAGGTTTAGGAAAATCTTGATTTGTAGAGAAATCAGGTGTAATTACACCTTCAAAATGACAAAGAATTTTTAGTGCATTTTGTGGATTGTTCCAAATGCCATTTTTGCCATCGAATTTGTGATCATCTAAGTAAAAGCAAACAAAAGCATTATATCTAAAGTTTTTGTCAGAACGAATCTTGGATTTGTAGATAGCTTTTGCTTTATCCCAAGGAATAATATCTGTTGGCAGTTCTGTTGCTGTTGTTGGACAGAAAGGAATGTCATTTTTCTTGCTAAAATCTGCATTTTCACACATAAAGGCATTCCATAAATCTTTTATACCTTTGCGAATTGGATTTGTTGAGTTGTCTAAGCTCTTATTCATTTTTTTAAACCTCCAAATATTAACTTTATATGGCTATAATAGCGTTTGGAGGCTTAAAATTCGTTATTGCAATGTTTACAAGATGTTTACAAAAAAAAGTAAAAAATATGTTATAATAAAAAAGTGTAAAATATAAGTAAAAAGAGGGCGATTACAATTTATAATTTTGCTTATTTTATAAAAAAATTGAAAAAATCGTGTAAAGTTAAGAATACTTCTTGTGAAACTTTTGTAAGGAAATTAATTGAGAGATATATTTGCCAATTTAATATCAGAAATAAAAATTGTAATGAAGATTTATTGGATTTAGATAGATCATATATTAGCCAAATTATGAATAACAAAAGAAACATTCCTAAAAAGATTTGTAATATATTATTAAGAGATGATTTTGATAAGAAAACAAAAGATATATTTACTTCATTTGTAAAGGATGAACTTGATCAGAATTTGCTTGTAGATTCAATAAATGAATTAAAGACAGAAATATCCCAAGCAGAAAATTTGAATGAAAATCAAAAAAAGGCGATTTACAATTTAGAAGATAATATAGAAATTTTATCAACTTCTTTTACTCTCGCATTGAAAGTAGATAACAAAATAGAAAGAAAAAATTTTACAGAAATAATTTGGAAAAATGGGGCAAATTCTATTGATTTAGTATTTGGAGATATATTTAAATTTGCATTTGACAATCGAAAAAGAGAAAAAAATATTATAGTTATTCCTGTAAATACATCATTTGCAAGTCATATAACGGCAAAAGTTGAAAAAGAAAAATTTCCTCTTGTTTCAGAAAAAACAATTCATGGAATGTGGCTTTCAAGAATGTATAAATGCAATTATGAAGAGGAAGAAATAAATAATTCGATAAAATCGTATTTAGAACGATATAATATCAGCCCCATAGATAATTATAATAATTATCCAATTGGAACTATTTCTGAAATTTATCATAAAAATATGATATTTTATCTTTTAGCGATTTCAAAATTTAATGAAAATAACAATGCTAAAAGTTACAAGCATGATATAAGAAATTCTTTGAAAAATCTCTTAAAACATTATGATAAATTTGGACAAGGCTATCACTTATATTTGCCTTTAATTGGAACAGGTCTTTCTCGTGCTAATTTGTCAAATAAGGATTCATTCAAACTTATTTGTTCTGAAATGATGAAAAATAAAAAAAAGATACATGGAAATATAATTATTGTTGCACTTCCTGATGTTAAAGATGAATTAATGGAAATACTATCAAAGGAGAAATTATGAGATATAGAACAAGAACTTATATTGCTGCGGATTGGGATAATGATAAAGAAGTTGTTGATAAATTGAGAAAATGGAATAATAGTGATAAGTACTCATTGGATTTTTCAGATGCTCACGATTTAACCCAAGCAAGAGATACAAGCCTTTATTGCAGTATAAAAAAGTCTTTGATTGAAAGATTAAAAGGTTCAAAAACATTTGTCTTAATCGTTGGCGATCATACAAAAAACCTTACAAAAGGAAAATGTTGTTATTGTGAACATTATAATAAATATACTGAAAAATGTTCTCATAATAATCAAATTGATATGAGAAGTTATATTGAATTTGAATGTGAACTGGCTCTATATTATAAAATGAAAATAATTGTTATTTATAAAAGCAATGATTTGGGTTATATAAATAAATGCCCTGATGTTCTTAGACCTAAATCTATGGAAGATATGAAATATCATATTCCTGCCTCTTATTCAAGAGGCAATAAAACCTATTGGAATTATGAAGCCATAAAAAACGCATTGGAAGATTAGACGAGAAGGAAAATGGGAGTTAAAAATGGCAGATGTAAAGAAACAAGAATCCCTTTCAAATGAATTGGCAAGTAAATTATGGGAATGTGCCAACAATTTGAGAGGCAATATGGATGCTCAAGAATTTAAAAATTACATTTTGGGGCTTATATTTTATAGATACCTTTCAAACAAGGTTGAAAAGCATTTTGAAAAAGAACTTGCAGAAGATAAAATTACTTATGAAGAGGCATTTAATGATCCTGAATATATAGAAGCTATAAAAGAGGATAGCCTCGAATCGCTTGGCTATATAATAGAGCCAAAATATTTGTTCTCAAATGTGATTAAAATGATAGAATTGGAAAAATTTTCTATTGATTACCTGACAGAAATAATAAATTCTATCACGATGTCAACAGAGGGGCAACCTTCCGAAGAAGCATTTGCGTCTCTTTTTGAAGACATGGATTTAAATTCTTCAAAATTGGGAAAAGAAGTAAAACAGCGTACAAAGATTATAAGCAGTCTATTAAATACGATTGATGACATAAATTTTGAATTTGAAGAGGCTCATTTTGACATTTTGGGAACAGCTTATATGAATTTGATAGGTCTTTTTGCTTCGAGTGCAGGCAAAAAGGGCGGAGAATTTTATACTCCTGCAAATATGTCAAAACTTGTCGCTCGTCTTGCAACAGTTGGCTTAAAAGACAGTCTTTCTGCTTTTGATTGTGCCTGTGGATCAGGTTCTCTTCTTCTTGAAGTTGGTAAATATATTAAATTCTTCCACATATAATTTGGCGAGAATGAATATGTTACTTCATGGGATAGGGTATAATAATTTTAAAATTGTAAATTGTGATACATTGCTTGACGATACACATTTTGAGGACAAAAAATTTACAATTCAAGTTGCAAATCCTCCATACTCTCTCGAATGGAATCCACCAGCAAATTTAATCGAAGATGAGAGATTTTCAATTTACGGCAAATTAGCTCCCAAAGATAAAGCAGATTTTTCATTTCTTCAAACGATGATACACCACATGGATTCAGAGGGTAGAATTGCTGTATTATTGCCACATGGAATTTTATATAGAGGTGGGGCAGAGGAGACAATAAGAAAATATATTGTAAAAAATCTCAATTATTTAGATGCTGTTATAGGTCTTCCTCCAAATTGTTTTAATGGAACTTCAATTCCTGTCTGTTGTTTGGTCTTGAAAAAAGACAGGAAAGAAAATTCTGATAATATCTGTTTTATTGATTCAAGCAGATATTTTACAGAGGGCAAAAATAAAAATTTAATAACAGATGAAGATATTGATAGAATCGTCAATGCTTATGTTGAAAGAAAAGATATCGACAAATTCTGTCATATTGCTAAAATTGAAGAAATAATAGAA
>CADAWZ010000148.1 GCA_902791745.1 uncultured bacterium | reverse complement strand
CTGCATCTGTAGAGAGTTTTTTATTTCAAGCAGGTTATTTGACAATAAAAGAAAGAATAGGCAATATTCTTGTTCTTGATTATCCAAATGAAGAAGTAAGAAGTTCAATGGACAGGCTTTACCTTGATAATTTTTACAATATCAAAGATTATGCTGGATTTAGTAATGATATTTGGTTATCTTTGGAGGCAGAAAATATTCCGCAAATTGTAAGTATATTTAACGAAGCATTAAAAAGTGTTCCTTATAATGATTATAAAGATAGAGATGAATCTTGGTACAGATCATTATTTTTAATGTTACTTAGTGGTGCAAAAATAACATATTTTGCTGAAGTTCACACATTTAAAGGTCGTTCAGATGTAGTAGTTGTATTTAAAGACAAATTAATAGTTGTTATCGAATTTAAATTTGCTAAAAATTCAAGAGGTGTATCTTATCAGCGTAAAAAAGGAAAAGAACAGATAGAATCGAGAGATTATGCTTCTGCCTATAAATCAACTAAGAAAGTAATAACAGCAGTTTTTATTGCAAATGATGAAAAAAGGCAAGTGAGTTTATAGAGAGGGTAAAAAAGTGACAATAAAAGAAGCTATAAAATATGTAATTTCACTAAATGATGATTTTATTTTACTTGATTCAAAGAGATTTATTGCTTATTTAAGAGACCTTTGTTCTGAAGAGGTTAAGCCATTAAAGGCTTTACAAAATGTTATAAAAGAAAATAATTTCTCAGAAAATAGCATAATACCACAATTAACTCCAGATCAATATTTTGGATTTTCAAATTCTTAAAATTTCTATAGAAAACTACTACAAAGCTCTGCTTGAAAAATTGAGTAAGGACTTTATTTTTTTACTCACAAATATTTTTTAAAAATATTTTAAAAATATAGCTATTTTTAAAAATGCATGTTATAATAATAAATTAAATTTTTAAAAATAGTTTATTTTTAGGTTTTGAATTAACTTGTTGTGTTAGTTAATTAATATTTTAAAATCTGTCCAAGAAAGCCTCTATTTAGAAGGAATGTCATTGCGAGGGAGCTAAATAAACAGTTAAAAGTTCTAAAGAATTTTTAAAAAACAATCCAAGGGTGGAAGCGACCGTGGTAACCTCAACCACTTAATTTAAATTTAGTAGTTTATTAAGCAGGTCTAACAGAAATTGGGTAAATATAGCCGATCGACTCAATTTTTAATTAAATAATAATTTACAGGCCGTAGATTGCCACGACTAAAGTCACGCAATAACAAAGTTGCAGTAAACAGGCATATATTGGATAGTTTATAGCAATTTTTATTTACTTATTTTTTTGGGTAACAGCTAACACAAAGGAAGAACTAAGTTGGGGGAATTAAAAAAAATGGGAATGACAGGACTTCAAATATATAAACTTTTACCGAGAACTAATTGTAAAAAATGTGGATATGCCACTTGTCTTGCTTTTGGAATGGCTCTTTCATCAGGTAAAACAACAGATGACAAATGTGAATCTATGAGTGATTCTTTGAGAAATACATTAAAAGAGGCTTCTTTAACACCTGTAAGGGAATGTGTTTTTGGAAATGAAAAATATCAATATAAAATAGGTGGCGAGAAAGTCATATTTAGACATGAGGAGACTTTTTATAATTTGCCTTGTATTGCTCCTTGTCTTTCAGATGATTTACCAGAAGATGAATTTATAAGAAGGGCTGAAATTGTTAATAATTACAAAGTTATCAGAGCAGGAATTGAATTAAAAACAGGGGCATTGGCAATCGAGCATAAAAACGGTGATTTGTCAAAATATGTTTCACTTGTCAATATTGAAAAGCCTCTCATTATAATATCTGATGATACAAAGGCAATTTATGAACTTTTGGAAAAAGAACCTGAAAGAAGACCTTTGATAATATGTAAGAGTGCTTCTGATGATGATATAAAAACTTGGTCTTTAAAATACAATGCAGGAGTAACTATTTTTGGCGATTCAGTAGAACAATTACATGATAAAGCCGAAAAAATGGGAGATATTAAAAATGTTGTTTTCTGTTCAAATGTAGATTTTAAGGAACAAGTTTTGCAATCATCTATTTCGAGATTTTCAGCAATTCATTTTAGACAAAAAACACATCCTTTTATAACTCTTTTAAATTCTGCCAGAAATATTGAAGAAGAAATAATGTTTGCTGGTTTTGCGGTTCAGAGATTTTTTGGTTGTATTATCACATCTTTTGAATCTTTTAATAAAATACTTCCACTTTTGACACTTGCAAATGGTGTTTATTCTGATCCTCGTCGTCCTGTTCAAGTTGAACCTAAATTATATCCGATAAATAATCCAGATAATAATTCTCCTGTTTTTGTTACAACAAATTTTTCACTTACTCATTTTCTTGTATCTTCTGAAATTGAAGCAAGTAGAAAACCTGCTTGGCTTTTGATTGTTGATACAGACGGAACATCACTTTTAACAGCTTGGGCAAGTGATAAATTCAATGCAGAAGCTATTCATGAGGCAATAAAAAAGAATGATGTTGAATCGAAAGTTTCCCACAGAAGTCTTGTTATTTGTTCTTATGTCTATTCAATGAAAGAGGAAATAGAAGAGAAGACAGGATGGAAAGTAATTTTAGGAACAGGTGAAGCATCTGGAATTTCTACTTGGCTGAAAAAGTTGGATTATAGCAGTTTGTGAGAAGAGGATAAATATGGGATATAATGTAAATTTTTGTTCATCAAAACCTGTTAAATTGACAGCTCAAAAGGGAGATAAATTATATAATTTGGCTTTGAAGGCAGGATTGCTTTTTGAAAATTCCTGTGGTGGAAATGGCTACTGTGGAAAATGCAGTTGTAAGATCTCTGAAAATGGAAATTTAAAATCTGTCCTCGCTTGTGAATATGAAATAAATTCAGATATTGATGTCTATTCTGATTTTTCAGATTTTTCTTTTGATATGAAGTATAACAAAAGAGAAATAAATATTGAAGATATTAAAAATCTCGCTCCTAAAAATTCATTTTTAGGAAAAAACAAATTGCCTTTTGAAATAAAAAAGTTATCTTTTTCTTTTGGGGATAATGGAATAAATGATATTATTTCAAGCATAAAAAGTCAGGTAGAAGGCATTAAATATATTGATACTGATTTTATCAGAAGTCTTTCAAAAATAAATTTAAATGCAGAAAATTATTTACTCATATTTGACGGCTATCCAGTAGCTATTTTTGAAGATATTTCTGATTTAACTTTTGGAGCAGTTGACATTGGCACTACTTCTGTAAAATTATCTTTGATTTCTACTAATCAAAAATGTGTTCTTGCAGAGGCTTCTTTTTTGAATAAACAGAGATTTTTTGGAAGTGATCTCATAAATAGGATAATTGCCTCCAAAAAGCATCTTGACAAAATGGCCGATTTAGTGTGGAATGATGTTTTTAAAGCATTTGAAAAGATGTCATTAGAATTAAATGTGAAATTACCATCTGTTCTCTTGTTTGCAGGAAATACAGTGATGACACATATTGCACAAAAGGTTGAACCTTCAAATATAAGGCGAATCCCAAGTGTAGCAAATAGCTTAAATTTTCCTCCTTTTCGCATTAAAAATACTCTTATTTTTGCTGTTCCTTCTATTGCTGGATATGTCGGTGGCGATTTTGTCTCAGGTCTTGTATTTTCTGATATTTCAAATTCAGAAAATATTTCTCTTTTTGTCGATTTAGGAACAAATGGCGAAATAGGAATAGGTTGTAATGAATGGATTTCTGTTGCTTCTGCGAGTGCAGGATCGGCATTTGAGGGAGAAGGAATAAAATGTGGCATACACGCTTGTGAGGGAGCTATTAATTCATTTTCTTATGAAGATGGCAAACTTTCTTTTTCTACAATAGGAAATGGCACACCTAATGGAATTTGTGCAGGTGGTCTTTTATCATTAATTCCTCTTCTGTTCAAAAATAAACTAATTGATCGAGCAGGTCATTTTTGTAATTCAAATAAGAAATTGATATTAGCAAAAAGGGAAGATGAAACAGAAATTTTTATTGATGAAGATGATATTGCTAATTTTTTAAGAGCAAAATCTGCAATTCACGCAGGAATAGAAGTTTTGTTAGATAATTTTGGACTTTCATTGGATGATATTGATTCCGTTTTTATTTCAGGGAATATTTCTGAATATTGCAAAATTTCTGATTTTTGCGATATAGGATTGTTTCCTGCTTGGAAATACTTCTTTGAAAGGTTGTGAAAAGATGTTATTTTCGAAGACTTATTTTGACTTGGCTTTTAAAATCGCTTCTGAAGCGTTGCATACAGACCTTTCAAGTGATTTAAATTTTATGGATAAGTGGACTTCGGCATTATTTTTATGATGTTTTTGGGGGGTGATTATTTATTTTGGTGATTAAATAATTAACTCGTTCTTGCTCATTGATTAAAAAAAATAAGTAAATAAAAAGTTGCTTTAAACTATCCAATATGTGCCTGTATATTGCCACTTTGTCATTGCGAGCCTTTAGGCGTGGCAATCTAAGCCTGTAAATTATTATTTACTTAAAAATTAAGTCGATCGGCTTTATTTAGAATGATGTGTTTGATTTGTTTTATAAACTACTAAATTTAAATCAAGTGCTTGAGATTGACACGGTCGCACAGCTTCCTCGAAATGACATCTATTATAAATAGAAGAGAATTTAACGAAAGCCCAAAATTAATTTAGATTGAGGACGGAGAAATGATGAAGATATATAAACAAAATTTTGAAAATAAAATTTCAACAGTAAAGATAGGTAAAAAAAATATAGTAAATATTGGCGGAGATTTAAATCTTCCTTT
>CADAWZ010000147.1 GCA_902791745.1 uncultured bacterium | reverse complement strand
AAATCCTGTTTTAATTACTTCAAAACCTGCAGGAACAGCATCTTCAAGCATTACAAAATGTCTGTCATACTGAGAACTTACAGAAACAGTAACTTTATACACAGTACCTTCAGTGAAATCTGAAGACTTTTTGCCATCAACTGGTTCTATTATTTTCAAAACAGAGAAACCTTTATTTACAGATTCCATAGTTCCTTTGGGTTGCCATGTTAAATCTGCTGAGTAGTACATATTGCCACTTGAATTTTTCTCAAATGTCAAATCAACTTTATTTCCTATTTCATTTAAAGGAACTTCTGCAGAAACTCCAGATGAACCACGAGCTGAAATCATTCCCTTGGCTATTTCGCTATCTCCAAGTCTTACTGAAGCCTGAAAATCTCTGTTTGAATCATCTCCACCTATTGCGATTGCTCTACTTACAGCTGATATTGCTAAAGCGTTTTCATGTGTATTTGACCACATCCCATTTGGTCTCTTTGAATTCAACCAATGTAACACTTTGTCTGATTCTGGGAAGTTTTTATAAACTTCTGTTAATGCAGAAAATGCTAATGAAGTTGTACTTACATCTGATGAATAAGTATAAGGAATTGAGCAACCGTCTGCTTCAAACCAAGCATTCTTTCCTTCAATTCTTATCTTGTTCATTATTCTATCTTTTAATGTATCTTCATCATAGTAACTTGCACCTTTTAAATGCATTGCTTTTAATAACATTGACTGAGCATTTATACCGATATTTTCCGATTTTTCAAAAAGAACATTTAGAGAAGCATCATCATTTGACTTTAAGAGATATAGATCGTAAAGTGCATATGCCTTTATAAAATATTTCTCTTTATCAGAAATTCCATTACTCCAAGACTTGTCATCCATAGCTCTCTTTGCTAATCTACCTATGTAATTTTTACCAGAGTTAATCATATCTTGTGGAACAGATACTCCCTGTTTATTAAGTCCGCCAACAGCATTCATTACATAACATGATAGATATTCAGAAGATTTATTTGCACCTTCCCAAAGAGCAAATCCACCATCACTAACTTGTCTTGATTCTGCTGTTTTTAACCATTTTTGGACATCTGCTTCATTTCTTCCCTCACCAATGAATCTGACAAACTCTGGAGCATCAGCATAAGGAAATATTTTTGAAGTTGTCTGTTCAAGACAATCATATTTGTAATTTTTCAAGTAGTTAAATGAATCTTTTAATTGATCATATCCACATGAACCAGCAAAAACTTTGAGTCTTACACTTTCAGGAACTATTTCGCCTGAAATATCTATTTTTTCATGTGCGGAAGCACCATTTGTTACTCCAGAAAGGAATTCTGTTTGAATACCTGTATTTGATGGAATAACTGGAATTACTGCTTTCAACTCATCATGCTCACCATCTGCATCTGTTACAAAATAGAACGAAGCGTTTACATTCTTAATGGCTTTTAACTTGAAGAGTATAGGCATTTCAGCACCAGCAGGTATGGAAACTGTTTTTGATTCAGAAGAATCGAGAAGCTCCATATCATTTTGTGTCATTTTTGTTGTAACTTTTGCATTTGATTTTGAATTATTTACAACAGAAACACCACAGAGCATTTCATCTCCAATATGTGCAAAGAAAGGAACTGCTGCTTTTACAACAATTGGCTTTGATACTGTTATCATTTCAGAAGCCATATTTGAAAAACTCTGTTCATTACATGCATCTGCCATTATTCTGAATGATGTCAAATTGTCAGGCAATTCAAATGATATTGTTGCTTCACCGTTTGAATCGGTCATTATTGATGGATTCCAATAGGCTGTGTCTTTGAAATTCTTTCTCAAATTTGATAGATTAGACATTTCATCTGAACCGCCACCACCATTATTGCCTTTTTCTGCATAGGAAGCGAGGTCTACAAAATTGCAATTTGCATCATATGTATTAACACAAAGAGTAATTTCATCATAGAAGTTTTCAAATAGATTTGGAAGTCTGTATCCTGTTAAAGAAAGTACGCCTTCATCAACTACAGCAAGAGTAACTTCGCCTTTTACAGGTTTTCCTGAGGAGTCTTTGACTTTTAATGTAACATTTACTTTCTCACCTGGTTTATAATCTTTTTTGTCAGGTTTAATTTCAACAGCAATTTTGTTTGAATCTGCAACTACAGGAAGTTTTGCATATCCAACTCTAAATGTGCTTTCCAAAACTTCATCTGGTGAATTATAAATTGGAAGAATTAAAGCTGATACATAAATACCTGGTATATTTCCAGATTCAACAGGAATCTGAACAACTGCATTACTACCGTCAATTTTAATTATTTGCTTAAATGTAACGCCATTTCTCTCTATTGTTATAAGAGCCTTAGCAGATTTGTATGGTGAAGGTATAAATACTTTTGCTGTATCACCTGGTTTATAGTTCTTCTTGTCGGAATTCAATTTGAATGCATTAGAATCACTTTGTAACCAACCAAAAGAATCACTTCCACTAACATAAAAACCTGTTTCTGAAACAGCTTCAACATTTTTCTTGTCAGATACTGTTAATTTTGCAACATAGTAGCCAGAATTTTTAGGAGTAAATTTAAATTCATATTCTGAGCCATTTGCAGTCAATTCTGTTACTGGTGTGTCTTTCTTTTCACAAACCCAAGATGTTCCACCATCAATAGATGTTTTTCTTACACTATTCCATTCTCTTTTTAGAATGTTGAGTTTCATTGGGCGTGAAGAATATGCTTTTCCTTTTGAATCAAAACATGCTGCTTTTATGTTGAATTCCTTATCGGCAAAGCCTATGAATGATTCAGGTTTTAAGCCTGGGAAAATTTCAGATTTGTGCCAAATTATGCTTGCAGATGAAGAAATTTGAGTTTTTGAAGCCTTCGATGTTGCTTCAAAAGTAAGATTTGCATCTTGTGGAAGTTTTGCAACATCAAATGTTGATTTCAATGTCTTCTTTCCATTCTCATCAAGTTTATCTTCACCAGAAGCAAGTCTGTTGACAAAATCGTTATCCTCAAAACCTAATAGGTCTCTGCTTCCAAAACTGTATTCTTCACAACCTTGTGGAACAAAATATGTAGGTGATGCTGTTAAAACCCAATTTAAGCTACCATTTTGTAAAGGAGCTCCAAAAAGCCAAGATGTCTTTACATCTACTTCTGCAGTGCCTTCACCAAAGATTTCTTTCTTCTTGGCTATAACTTCAGAAGATAAATCTGCAGGTTTATATTCCTGTATATTGAAATTTAATGATCCTATATATATACGATCATTTTCATTTTTAGGATTATCTATTTTTTGATATACACTTCCAAAACAAGGACCAGATGCAACATCACTTGAAAGTTGAATATCGAAGTTAAAAGAACCCATTTCAGATTTTTTTAAATCTTTTTGGAATATCTTTTGACCTCTTGAGTCATTTAATTCAATAAAGAAATTATCCTCTTTGGGAAATTTAAATCCATTGTCTGTCTTTTCTCTTACTATACCTTTTACAGAAACTTTATCTCCTGGTTTATAAAGTCCTCTTTCAGTGAAAAATAATGCTTTATATGGATTGCTATATCTATAGGAATCGCAGTTCATTCCATCAAGATCCCACAATGCAACATTCCAAGAATAATCTGTGCTAATAAAAGCAAGATCAAAACCTTTTGATGCAAATACATATAAAGTTTTATCATCAATATCTTTTATTTTTTCTTTTACATCATAGAAGAAAAAGCAACCATTTTCATCTGTCTTTCCTGTCCAGAGAACTTTTGAGTTATAGTTTCTTATTTCAATATCTATATCTTTTAATGATTCTGCTGTGATTGCATGAGTAACCCATACAAAACCATTTTCTGGTGATACTTTTGTATGTATAGATAAATTTGTAAATTGAACAAGAGAATTATCAGAATTATTTATATTTTTGGGTTCAGTAACATCTATAAAAAGAACTCCTGTTTTTTCTTCTGCTGAAAGATATTTATCAAGAGGAAGTAGGAAATTGCTTTTTATATTTTTCTTACAATTTGTATCAAATGTGTCTCTTACATATGCAGGATCCTGTTCTGCTAATTTTCTTACTCTCTCAGCACTGTAATAAGAGTCATTTTTATATGCTATTATATCATCTTTACTCATTCTCTTTACAGTTGTAACGACTTGTGGAACATTTAAAACTGTAATTGGGAATGCAGGATTTTGTGTTGTATGTAATACACATTCACGACCTTGTATAGAATATGAAGGGGAAAAATCACCAGTTCTAAATGTAGTAGAAATATCTTTTCCCAATTTATTTCCATTTACATCTGCGAGGTCTCCCTTTAATGTCATCTTATATTCTGTGTCTGGTTTTAAATGTAGACCATATAT
>CADAWZ010000146.1 GCA_902791745.1 uncultured bacterium | reverse complement strand
TTATATTTCTCTGTTTGCATACATTTTTTGGTAATACTGTTGATATTCGCCTGAGATTATATTTTTCCACCAAGGCTCATTTGCTAAATACCATTTTATCGTCTTTTCTATTCCAACTTCAAAAGAAGTCATTGGCTTCCAACCAAGTTCTTTTTGGATTTTTGTTGAATCTATTGCATATCTGAGATCGTGTCCTGGTCTATCTTTGACAAAAGTTATAAGGTCTTCACTTTTTCCAAGTTGTTTTATAATCTCTTTTACAACATCTATATTTCTTTTTTCACTATTTCCGCCAACATTATAGACATTGCCAACTTCTCCAATGTGAATTATTTTATCTATTGCACTGCAATGGTCTTCTACATATATCCAATCTCTTACATTTTCACCCTTTCCATAAACTGGAATTTTTTCATCAGAGACAGCTCTACTTATAACCAATGGTATAAGTTTTTCTGGAAAATGATATGGTCCATAATTGTTTGAACATCTTGATATAGTTGCAGGTAATTTGAATGTTCTATGATATGCAGATACAAGTAAATCTGCCGAAGCCTTAGAAGCAGAGTAGGGGGAAGATGTTTTTATTTTGTTTTCTTCTGTGAATTTTAAATTTGGTCTGTCAAGTGGAAGATCTCCATATACTTCATCTGTTGAAATTTGATGAAATCTTTTTACATTGTGCTTTAAACAAGCATCCATTAAAACTTGGGTTCCAAGAATATTTGTTCTCAAAAATAAACTTGGATTTTCAAGAGAACGATCAACATGTGATTCTGCTGCAAAGTTTATAACTATATCTGGATTTTCTTTTGAAAAAACATTTTCTATTTCTTCTTTATTTGCTATATCACATCTATAAAAAGCAAAATGTTCTTTATCTGATGTAAATTCTGCAATATTTTCCATATTTCCAGCATAAGTCAACAAATCAACACAGATTATTTTATAATCAGGGTGTTGTTCTCTTGCATATCTTATATAATTGCTTCCTATAAATCCAGCTCCGCCTGTTACAAGTAATTTCATTTTTTTGCCTCTTAAAATTATTTTAATTGTGATACAACATCAAGTATAAATTTTTTGCCCATGTATCCTACTGTCTTTTTTTGTATTTCACCATTTTTTGCATATAAAACTGTTGGAATACTCGATATTCCAAATTTATGTGCAAGTTCACGCTCTTCATCAACATTTATTTTACATACTTTTATATTTTCTTCTTTTGATATTTTTTCAAGTTCTGGTGATAACATTCTACAAGGACCACACCAATCAGCCCAAAAATCTATTATTGCTACATCATTATATTTTGTTATTTCTTCATCAAAATTGTCTTTTGTAACTTTTACTATTGGCATTTTTTTTCTCCTTTCTTAGCTTCCTGCCTTTTATAAATCAAGTTCATCTGTAAATATCATTTCGTCCTCTTCTTGAGGAAATACTTTTGGAATACTTACTCTGTCTTCAGGAAGATCATCGTCTTTTTTCTTATCTTTATCCAAATCTTCTCCATCGTCATTATTATTTTCTTCATTTAAAGATGAAGCCTTTTTGTCTTTTTTCTTTTTGTCTTCTTTCTTGTCTTTATCGTCTTTTGAATCTTTTTTCTTTTCTTTCTGCTCAGCTACTTCTACTTCTGCTGTAACTCCTCCATTTGCTGTAAATGTTTCTGATTTCAAATCAAATATAGCTTCTGGACAAGTCATCCAATTTTCAGAACCTTGCTCAAATCTTACATTATCTGAAAGAGTAACAGTTTGTATTTTTTGACTATAATGACCATGGTCTGCATAGGCTCTTCTGTCATTTTTCCACATTTTTACATTTTGATCAACATAAACTTCATCATCATTCCAAAAATATTCTGCATAGTTGCATGTTAAAATCAATGGAGCATCGTCATCAGGTGAATTTTTCTTTTTGCCAGGCTCTTTTTTGTCTTTATTTTGATATGAAACAGCCCTTACATTTTCGTATATTACACCTCTTCCTTCATTATAAAATATGTCCATTTTTTCACCAGTAACTGTATTTCCTGGTTTATATAATCGTACATTACCTGTGAAGTATCCTTCTTTTTTGTCTCCATAAAATTTTGCATAGTTTGATTTTACAATTAGATCGCCATATACGATTTTGACATTTCCTCTTAGTTGTGATATTTTTGTTTTATCATCATAAAGAAGTCTATCAGCATTCATTTTAACTGCTTTAGGGTCTTCTTTTAAATTAGGTTCTTTAACTGGAGGAATTTCACTTTTTTTGCTTTTTTTCTTTTCTGTCTGTACAGTTATTTCTTGTTTATCTTTTGTTTTTTTATTATTTTTTTGTAAAGTCGTTTTTTGTTTATTTACTTTTTTTTGTTTATCTTCTTTTGATTGTATAGTATTTTCTTTTTTTTGCATAGTTGGTTTTACTGTAACTTGTTTTTTGGTTACCTCATTATTTGCAAAAATAGGAGATAAAATTATGAATGATAATAATAAAATATTAATAAAAAATTTCATGTTTTTCCTCAACATTAGCCTAATCTAAATATTCTCAAGAACATATAAATTACTCTACCTGCACAACAAGGTGATAGATTAATTAAAAATAGCAAGAGACAGGATATACCATATATCCAAGCTACCGCCCAAGCCCATTTTTTTTGAGCTTTTTTGAAATCTTCTTTATTTTTAAAAGAGATGGCTCTCCAAGCCATTTCATTGCCTTTTATAGCAAATGGTAAATTAACAAGAATTAGAAATAAACTTGCAAGGCAAGAGCCAGTTGTTTCTTTTAAAAATAATTGAATACATACATATAAAATTGCATAAAAAATTCCAAAAAAGAAATTTATATTAAATATAACCCACCAATATCCCATTAAAAAAGAACCCCAATTAAATTTGTTTATATATTCATTTATATGAAAATCTTTATTTACTGGTTCATCGCCACCGAAAATTCTTTTATATGTTGTTATTGGATTTGAAAAAACAGTTTCCCAATATCTTGGTTTATTGTCATCTATGTAATCATAGTCATTATAACTGTTAGCATAGTTGTTATTCGAAGAGTTTATTTGATTATTTATCCCATTTTGTGTTTGCCATCTTCTGTCTTGGTTTAGTATTGCTTTTTTGCAATCTATACATAGGGGATCATTTCCTATTGTTTCTTTACCACATCCTGTGCAGTAAGCCATAAATTATTTGCCTCCAAATAACATTTTATTCTTCATGTTTAACATTGTTAAATTTGTGAAATATACTACAACAAGGAAGATCTTTAAACATATATTTTTTCTTGTTTATTATATCAGCTATGCATACTATTACAAAAAGATACGATAAGTATACAAATATATTTCCCGTCTTTGTATATAAATTTCCTGTGTCTGTAATTTTTACATCATCTGTAATATAATCTCTAACAAGTGAAGGAATTCTTTTTGTTACTCGTCCATATTTATCTATGACAACACTTATTCCTGTATTTGCTGATTGTAATATTGGAACTTTATTTTCAACCGCTCTTATTACATTCCAACTTATATGGTCTTCTGTACTTTCATAAGCTCCAAACCAACCATCATTTGTTATTATAGTTATAAATTTAGCTCCACCATTTACAGCCTCTTTTACATAATACTGAAAATTTGAATCAAAACAAACTATTATACCAAATTTTATTCCATTTATTTCAAAAACTCCTTTATCTGTCTCTGGATTTCCTGGGGTGTATTCAGGTACTAAGCTTAATAAAGGATGAACTTTTCTTAATTTATTTGTTAGTGGAACATATTCTCCAAATGGAACGAGATGTTTTTTGGAGCATATACCTTTTTCTTGTCCATTATTGTCATAATATACAGCACTATTGTATTTTTTATCTTCTTCATCAACACTAATTACACCGTATATTATATTTGTTTTTGTTTCTTTGGCAAGATTTTCCATAAATTGTTTTACATATGGATTATTTGTTCGTCCAGGAAGAGAAGATTCTGGCCATACTATCAAATCAGGTTTTTGTTTTTTTGCGACATTTGTTGTCATTTCATATAATACTTTTGTCATCATATGTTGTTTGGTTGGATCCTTTTTTGTAAACATATCAAAACAAGGTTGTAGAAGCGACACTCTCACTTGTTTAGAATCATTAGGTGATTCATCTGCATTTATAAAAATAAATCCATATATATAAATACATATGATTAAAATTGGTATGAATATATATTGTTTTATTATATCTAAAATTGGTCTTTTTTGGTAATTTAGTACAATTTCAGATATAAAATATCCCCAAAGAGCCATTATAAATGTAATAAAATGCATTCCAAATAATCCAGCTACTTGAATTAAATACAAGTCTTGATATTGTAAATATGATATACTACCCCAAC
>CADAWZ010000145.1 GCA_902791745.1 uncultured bacterium | reverse complement strand
TAATATAATTTAGCACCAACTACACCAACATCATCTCGCTGAGCATACATCAACATCTCTTCTATCCAAGAAGAAGTTAGTATCTCGACATCATTATTTAATAAAATAACATAATCACCTTTGGATTCTTTAACTGCAAAATTATTTACAGAAGCATAATTAAATTCATCAGTATATGTTAATATTTTTATTTTTGAATCTTTTTCAAGTACTTTATAATATGCAAATAAATTTTCTTCTGTGCTGTGATTTTCTACTATTATTATCTCATAATTTTCATATGTTGATTTTTCTTTTATAGAATTTATACAAGTCTCTAAATCTTTTTTGTGATTATGATTTGGAATTATTATTGATACAAGAGGATTACCTTCGATTTCATATTCTATTTTATATGTTTCACTTACAATACCATCTTTTACAATACCTTTTAAACCGATTCTATTTAAATGATCAGATATTGCTTTTTTATCTCTTTCTGAATCAAATTTATATTTACTTTCTAAAATATGAATCAATACTTTTGATATATGGAAAATATTTTTTGTTTTTTCTGAAGTTCTAAAAATAATGTCATATAAATTTAAATTATCCCTATCTTTTATGCTCTCTAACAATCCTATTTCATCAAATATTTTTTTTGAAATACAAATAACATTTCCAACATAGTTACAAGAACGCAATGTATCTGGTGAAAAATCTGGCTTAAAAAATGGGTCTTTTCTATTTTTATTCTCATCTATTTTGTCTTCATCAAAATAAAAAAAGTCTATAGCTCTATTTTTGTTTAATTCTGAAGTAATATCAAATAAAAAATTAGGTGCAAAACTTACAAATGAATTGCAAATAATACAATAATCAAAATCTATATTTTTTATATTATTATTCTCTGATGTAGTTAAAACAAAATTATTATAAGTCTGTATGTCAAAACTTTCTTTTAATAAAGATTCTTCTTTTTCTGTTATTATACAAAATTTAGGATTAAAATCAAATTTAACATCTTTTTGGGATAGTAAATCTTTCTCTTTAGGTTCATTTAATAAAATAAATCTTCTATAAGAAGAAAGCTCTTTTTCATAAGTAAATTCTTTGTAATCAAATAACATTCGTTCCTCAAACTATCTTTACTATATGTCTAAAAATTAGATATATGAAAAAAAACACCTTCATTTTTTACAGCAAAAATTTGTCTTTCGTGAATATAAAAACTTCCTATATCGTAATTTATTACAATTATAGGAAGTTTTATAGTGAATAATTAAATTAAATTGAATTAACTTTCTATTTTTTCTAAAATGATATATTTATTTTTCTTCTGTCTTATCTTTCATTAACTCTTTACCAGCATTCCATGCTTGACCAACTTTTTCACCTGGTACATAATATCCATATTGGAATTGATCAAAAATAAGAGCATTTAACTTTGTAGGATCGACCTTGCCATCTTCAGATAATACATGTTCTTCTGCAGCCACATTTACTATTTTGCCAATAATTCCATAAAGTTCTCCATCTTCTATTATTTTATCAAGTTCACATTCAATAACAAGTGGAAATTCTTCTATGACTGGAGCATTTACATATTTACTTTTAGTAGCATGACAGCCTGTTCTCTCAAATTTATCTTCCATTCTATTAGCAGAAGCAATTCCTAAAAAATCAACAATATCTATATGGTCTTTATCACCAATACTGACTGTAAATGCTTTTTCTGCTTTTATATTTTTTGTTGTCTTATGTTCTGCTTCGAGAAAAAGAGCTATTTTTTCATAATCACAAATCATTCCCCAAGCTGCTGTCATAACATCTATTTTACCATTTTCATCATAAGTTGCAATCATCAATACTGGCATTGGATATACAGCATTCATTGGACCTAAATCTTTTTTCATTTTACAAATCCTTTCTTATGCCTCACCAAATTTGTCTTTTGGTTGTTTACATCTTGGACAATGCCAATCAGTAGGCAAATCTTCAAATTTTGTTCCAACAGGAATTCCATGTTCAGGATCACCTTTTGCAGGATCATAGACATATCCACAAATAGAACATACATATTTTCCTGTTGATTCTTTTTTAACTGATTCAATATTATTTGGAGGAATACTTTTAGGAGGATTATTCAGATCAACTATCTTTTTATTTTCTAAATTTTCATATCCAAGAGGTGTATGCGTGGAAAGATACACTGTAGGATTGTTTTTTATAAATTCTCTAACTTTATCAAGTGTTTCTCTTGCAAGTTTTAAATCTTCAAAAGCAATAGAAATTTTATTTTCATAAAGTGCTTCATCTGTATATGTTACATCTCCATGTATCATATAAAAAAGACCTTCAGATTCAACAATAACTATACTATTTCCTCTTGTGTGACCTTTTGCAGGTAAAAAATATATACCCTCAGCTATTTTTTCAGATGCTTCAAAATTATGATAAGGTCCATCTTTGTATTCAACAGCAATAACATTATCCCCCTTAAATTCCATATCCTCTTTTTCTTCTTTTGAAGCATAAATTTTGGCATTTGGAAAACTTCTCAATTCTCCAGTATGGTCAGGATGTTTGTGAGTTATCAAAATCTTTGAAACTTGTTCAGGCTTATAACCAAGATCAGCAAGGGCATCGACATAATCTTTTATTTTAAAACCAATATAAATAGTATCTGTAGCAATACTTGGAGAACCAGCAGGCATACCTGTATCAACTAAAATAACTTCTTTGCCAGTATCAATCAAATAATTTTGAAGACTTGAACGATATTTAATATTTTCAAATTTATCAACTCCATCTTCTCCACCAAGTGCAAAAGGACGAGTCATAAAACCATTTTCAAACAATTTTACAACTTTTATCTGCATTATAAATCCTCACTTTATTAAATATATAAAAACTTCTTTTTTTAAAAAAAATATCCTCTTATAGTTAATTAGAGAATAAAAAAAAGAACCAAAATTTTTAAAAATTGGTTCTTTTTTATTTAATTATTTCAATAAATGCTAAAAATTAATGATGTGGTGGTCTTGGTCCGCCCATTGGAGGCATTGGTCCACCTGGTCCTGGATGATGTCCACCCATTGGAGGCATTGGTCCACCTGGTCCTGGATGATGTCCACCCATTGGAGGCTTTGGTCCACCTATTCCACCTGGTGCTGGATGATGTATAACAACAGAACCGCCATGATGTGGTGGCATTATTGGTGGAGGTGCTGGGTGATGTATATGTCCTCCATGATGATATGGTGGTGGAGGTGGTGGAGGTGCTGGATGATGAATATGTCCATGTGATGGATGATGTATATGTCCTGGTGTGCTTGGTGCTGGATTATATACAATAGGTTCATCATCAAATATTGGCGAAGAATCACCACTTGGTGGTTTTGGAGTTGAATTTTCTGGAGGATTTGGCATTTCTGGTTTATTTTTATCTATTGCATGCTGAATTGCTGCACCTGCTATGCCACCTGCCAATGCTCCTATACCTGCTCCTGCAAGAACTCCTAAAGTTGTGTTTAAACCAACATTAACTCCCGTCTCAAATTTTACATTTGGAGTCTGATAAGTTCCCAACTTTTCAACGCCGAAATCAGGATGGAATGTATGCCAATAACCATCTACAACTTCATAATCCTGATAATGTTTATTACCTTCTGCATCTGTACCTATATATTGACTTTCAGTATGTGTACTTTCAGTTATTACCTCATCATAACCTTCTAATGTCTTATGCTTAATATCATGAGACTGCCAAGTTACAACTGGCTTACCATAATCTGAATAAGTTTTTGTTACATCATGCATTACTGGCTTGCCATTTTCTATGACTGGATTTTGAACTGTCACATTTTCAAGTCCACTTGGTCGTGGTCCTGGAGACCAACTATAATAATCAGAAGGAATCTGACCCAAATTTTCTTTAATCATATTTGGCTCTTGCCAATCGAGTGTTACAGACTGAATCTCATTCGTTGCTTTTATCTTATTTAAAGACATATTATAAGCAGTAATACCACCTGCTATTCCACCGACTGTTCCACCGATAACAGCTCCCTTTATGGCAGAAGACTTTTCGTTATCAGTCATCTTTTTAAAAGGATTGCCAACTTTCTTTTTAAAAAAAGTTTTTATTGATGATTCTTCTTTTTCAGATTTTACAAGAGTATCTTGTGTTTGTAATTCAGCAGTAGCATTTTGATTTTGTTCAGCTACTTTTGCAGAATTAGCATTTGACAAAATAGAACTTGCAGTAAAATTAGTTACTGCACTTGAAGAAATAGAATTCATTTTTTATTTACTCCTATTTTATCTTAATAAAAGAATTTTTCTATAAATTATATTATACAAAAAATAAGCAAAATTAAAATAGACAAAATGTTAAAATTCATATAAATAATTTTAAAAAGAATTTCCTATTCTCAAACAATTCATTTTTCTAAGAATATACACTGCCTCATCAAGATTTAAATTACTTATTAAAATGTTTGGCTTATTA
>CADAWZ010000144.1 GCA_902791745.1 uncultured bacterium | reverse complement strand
ATCATTTTTATCACTTCCCTTTCTCTCTCTTCTGCCGTCCTTCTAAAATTATAACATCACTTTCACTAAAAACAAGATAATAACCCCTTGCAATTTCGTAATAAGTAAAGACAAAAATGTAAAAAAAAAATCCACTTTCCCTATTTCAAAATAAGGAAAGCGGATTTTTTATACACTTTAAAAAACTATTCTCTTCCAGAAATACTTACATCTTTAAACAAAACATAAGGCGTAAATACACTGCCATCAGATTCGCATTTATTTCCAATAGCTTCTATTTTATCTGAGAAAAGTTCATAGACATTTCCTGCAACCATTGTATTTCTGACTCTTCCAACGATTTTGCCCTTTTTGACTCTAAAGCCGAGTTCAACATTCATTGAAAATTCGCCATTCAAAAGGTTGCTCTGTCCACCACCGATTACTTGGTCAATGACTAAGCCATCTTCCATATTCTCGATCATGTCCTCATATTCTGTATCGCCAGGTTCCATAACTAAATTTGATGGCTCAGCAATAGGAGCTGCTAAAAATCTTCTTTCTGCAGAACCTGTTGGTTCAGTTTTGAGAGCTGCTGCAGAAGCAAGGTCTAAGAAATAATTTTTAAGAACTCCTTTTGCAAAAAGTGGAAATCTCTGTTTTGGAACACCTTCATCATCAAATGGAGCAGAAGCTGGACCTGCTGACATTATACCATCATCATAGATAGAAACTCTTGAATCAAGAATCATCTCCCCTATTCTGTCTGAAAGTGGAGATGATTTAGAGGCTACATTTCTACCTGCAAGACCTGTTGTAAATCCCTTCATAAGAACAGGCATTGTCTTTGGTGTGAATATAACCTGCATTGGTTTTGAAGGACATTCAACAGAATTTTGAGACATTTTCTCTTTCCAAATTATGTTTCCAATTATTGCCATTGGATCTTCAGGAATTGTACAACTGTCTTTTCCTTCATTTATGTATAAAAGTTCACCTGAGCGAACTGTTAAAGATGTTGCTCCAAGTGAGAATAAACTCTTATAATATGTCTTTTCTGTCTCTGATGTATAGTGAGAGACTTCTTGGAAAGCCTTTGAAACAGATACATCAATATATGCTTCAGGAAGCATTTCATTAAGTCTTCTTACAATTCTTCTTCCCATAAGTTCGGCTTCTTCTATTTCAAAACTTACTGTTTCTGGGAAAAATACATCAGGCTGTGGGAATCTCTGACCTTTCCAAAATGAAAAGTCTGCAACTGGTCCAAATTCACCAGCAGAAATTGCTGATTCAATGAGCTTATTGCCCTTGTCTTTTAGAGAAGTACAAGATGAAAAACCGAGTCTACCATTTTTTATTGTGCGAAGACTATAACCTCTCAATAATCTTGATTTTACAGATTTCAATTTGCTTGCTTCAAAAGAAACAGGATATTTTTCAATCTTTACAACAAATAACTCTGCATCATCACAGCCGTATTGTTTTATAGCTTTTTGAATAATTTCTTTTTCCATATTAACGACTTCCATATTAACGACCTCCCACAATAACATCTCTTATAACTAAATGTGGGCCTCCTCTTCCAATTGGCAAAGGAGCTTGACCTGCTTTTCCACAACCGCCACTTCCGCCACTGTTGTACATGATCAAATCATTTCCAATAGCGTCAATGCGATTCATTGTATCAAAAATATTTCCAGTCAATGTAAGATCTCTGACTTTTTCACCGAGTTTTCCATTCTCAACTTTGTATGCTTCACCAGCACTGAATGTGAATACATCGAGATTTGTCATTCCACCTTGAGAACCTTTTACATAATAACCATTTTCAATACCTGCGAGCATTTCCTCAAATGTCCAATCACGAGGTTCTATATAGGTATTTGTCATTCTGACTATAGGCTCAAATTTGAAATCAATAGCACGAGCATTTCCTGAAACTTTTTCACCCATTTTGCCTGCTGTGTCTTTGGAATGAAGACGACCTGAAATCTTGCCGTCTGTTATCAAATAATTTTTCTGACATAGAACACCTTCATCATCATATTTATTTGTTCCCATTCCATGTTCCATTGTTCCGTCATCAATGGCTGTAAGTGCTTCGACTCCAATTTTTCTGCCGAGAACCATTTCTTTCTGTAGTTTGTCATTACCGCAGATGTGATCTGATTCGCTCATGTGTCCAAATGCTTCATGAATAAATGTTCCTGCCATTCTCTGGTCTATGAGACAGTCAAAATGACCACCTTTTGCAGGTTTTGCATCAAGTAGTGAAGCTGCTTTTTCTGAAATCTCTTTTATCTTGTCATCGAGATTTTTTACAACTCCAAAACCATCTATTCCACCGAGTGAATCTGCATATTTTTGAACATTTGTTCCGTCTTTAGCAATAGCTTGAATAGACATTCCACATTCTGTTCTGTCCTGCTCAACATAAGTTCCCTCAGAACTTACAAAATATTTTTTTACATCGACATCTTTATAAAAAACAGATGAATTGTTGATTCTGTCTGAGGATAAAATCATATCATTGTAATCTCTTACAAGTTTCTCTTTCTCATCAATGTTTATGTTGATAGGATCAGAATCTGCAGAAATGTTCTTTTTTACATAGTCTTCAACTGCAGGCGATTCAGCTAATTTGTAATCTTCTGATTTTCCAGTCTTAGCTTCTCTTGCTGCAAGAAAAATACTTTTATCAAAATCATCCATATCGGTAAATGAGACAATTCCCCATCTTCCTTTATCTCTGACTCGGACAGTTCCACCAAAGCTGTCAGTTTCTCCGAGTTGTTCTAACTTTTTACCAAGATATTGAATCCTCGTCTCATGTCTATCCTCAATTCGGATATCCATATAATCAACTCTGAGAGTATTTACAGCTTCTTCTAATTTCTCTTTCAATACTGTTACCTCCCATTCTTAGTGTTATATAAAAAATAATTAAATTATTATTAATTATTAAAAGTATTCATTATTAATTTAATAAAAATACTTTGAATCCTTCTAAAAACATTGCTAAAATATATATAAGTTTTTGATTTACAAAATTAAGAATTATAAAAAAAATATATTTAATAAAGGAAAAGGGGGTATTTTATAGAATTTTTCTTTAAAAGGGGATTACCCCAAAAGTTTTGAATGTATTTTTTTTAGGGAGGAACTTTTTGATGAAATTTGTCAGACTAACTGTTCTAATGTTACTTGCAGTATTTGTATTTGGATTGACAACTGCAAATGCAGCAACTGTCAGAATAACTCAACCAAAATTGAAAGCTTTAAAAATTTCGCTTGCAAAATTTTATCTTATGAATATCTCTCAAAATGGTGATATTGTAACAGGATTAGAAAAAGTCTCAGATACAAAATTAAAACAACAAGGTACTGTCTATAAACTTTGGGTTTTTGACTTTTCAGGAAAAACTCGTGATTCTCTCAAAATTAGTGAAATCCTTGTGCCTTGTACAGCTGTTCCAAATGGTACCCTTACACATGATGGGAAAACTTGTATTATAATAGCAGAAAGAGGCTCAAAATTTATAAAAGTTGATATTCCTACAAAAACAGCTACAATTTTATTTCAACATAAAAAAGGTCAAAAAGGTTTCAGATGTGATACTGGTGTTATCCAAACTTATCCAAATGGAAAAATTGGAGTAAGCGGATATTTCTATGATGAAAAAGATAGAATAATATGCAAGGCTCTTGCTTATATAGACCCAACAAAAACAGGATATGAAATATTTAAAAAAGCATTTGATACAACAAGATTTGAAAATATAATTGGAAACAGTGCTGATTATGTAGAATGGGTAGATGCTGGAAAATGTTTCTATGTGACCAAAATGGATCCAGGCAAAGACAATAAACTTAGTAAAAAGTATAACTTTACACCTGGGTATAAAGTCCTTTGTTACTATGATAAAGGGAAAAGCAAAATTTTAGATGAAGCTCCATATTTTATACACTATGCTGCTGGAACAGATAGAATAGTATATTCAACTGTTGATAAAATTATTCCACAAAAAGATGCAGAACCACTATATGAGAATCCTCAAACTTTTGTTATAGATATAAATAAAAATAAAGTAAAAGTAAATCCTAAAGAAAAATTATATCAATATCTTGCAATGTCAAAAAATGGCGAAACAGCTACAATAAGTGATATAAAACTAACTACAGCATCATACTATTATGGAAGAAAAGCTGACAACTTCAAAATGAATCAAATAGAAGGACAAAGCAAATCTTCTTTAAGCGTATTGAGACTATCTGAAAATGGTAATGCCTATGTTATATTTGATGGATTCCAAATTACTTGGGGTGAATTCAAATAAGTTTTTAAGAATGCAATAAAATAAACGAAAAATCCTCTTGAAAATTCAAGAGGATTTTTTTATTAAGAAAGGATTTTTTACGAAATAATTAAATTTATTAATTATCATTAAAAAAATATTTACATTTTTAAAGGAGATGTAGTATGGGATTAATTAAAGCAGGAATTGATGCCGTAATGGGAACTCTCAAAGATCAATGGAAAGAATATT
>CADAWZ010000143.1 GCA_902791745.1 uncultured bacterium | reverse complement strand
AAAGTTATAAAACGAATTAATGTTGAGATACAAAGACAATCTGGAGGAGCTATTCCAAAGCGTGCAAGGTTTCATAGTAGCTCTTTGGATTCTGCTTCTCTAAAAGAAAACGATCCATTCAAAGCATTGACTGAAAATTATGTTATTTTCTTCGCAGAAAAAGATATATTTAAGAAAAAACAAGCATTATATAACATACAGCGTTATATAGAATTTACAGATGAAAAAGGCAATATAAGGCATTTAAAACCTTTTAATGACGGCTCACATATTATTTATATCAATGGAAAATACAAAGATACAACAAGTGATTTAGGCAAAATAATTCACGATTTCCACTGTGTAAAAACAGATGAAATGCTTTGTGAAGAATTAAGAAAGCCTGCAGAATATTTTAAGAACAAAAACAAGGATATAGATATATTTGACCTTTTAACAGATGAATCAAAAGAAAGCGTAATGAAAGAAATAAAAGAAGCTAAAAAAATTGGACTTGCTGAGGGGCGAGTTGAGGGCGAAAAGCTCGGAATTGCTAAATCGCTATTAAACAGCATAAAGTCATTAATGGAGACTATGAATGTAACTGCTGAAAAGGCAATGAAGGCTTTAAAAATTCCACAAGAGGAACAAGAATTTTATTTGGCACAACTACAAAGTAACACTCCTTAAACAAAAAGAAAGGAGAAAATGAAATGTACAAGGATATAGATATATTTGATCTTTTAACAGATGAATCAAAAGAAAAAATAATGAAAGAATTAAAAGAAGCAAAAGCAGAAGCTAAAAAAGATGGTCGTGCTGAGGGACTTGTTGAAGGCCGTGCTGAGGGCGAAAAGCTCGGAATTGCTAAGGCTCTTTTAGAAACAGCTAAAAATTTATTGAAATTAGGAATTCCTAACGATAAAATAGCAGAAGCAACAAAGCTGAATATTGAAGAAATTAAAGCTCTTTCAGCACAAATGGTTTAGATATTGAGAAAATAGTGAATTTTACTTTGGTGTGTAATGCAATGAAGGAAATCACGAGCAGATCGTATGTCTGTAATGAGTGTATTATACACCAAAGTAAATTTGCACTAATTTTGAAAATTCCTGTAAAACAAATAAAATATGAATAACGAAATTGACAAATTTATTGAAGAATTGAAAAGCAGAGTCATCACAAAAGAAGCTCTCGAAAAATTGACAGAATATGCCGATCAAGGAAATGACCTGGCACAATATACTCTTGGTTCTTTATATGAAAAAGGCGAAGTAATAGAAAAAGATATCGAAAAAGCAATCGAATATTACAAAAAATCTGCTGAACAGAATAACGATTTAGCACAATTGACACTTGGTAAAATATATCATTACAAATATTGGAAATATGATAATATAAAGTCTGATTTCCAAAAAGCATTTAAATTATTTACTAAATCTGCTAAAAATGGAAATGCTGAAGCTCAATATGAACTTGGTCATCATTACTATATAGATGGTGATTACAAAAAATCTCTTTACTGGTTAAAAAAATCTGCTAAACAAGAGTTTGCTCCTGCACAATGTCTAATTGGTGATATTTATTATGTTGAAATGTATGAAGAAGACACATTATTAAATAAAGAACATATCGATCACGAAAAAGCATTTTATTGGTACAAAAAATCGGCAGATAATGGTTATTATTGGGGAGATTATAGTCTTGGAATATTATATTTAAAAGGCGAAGGTGTCGAACAAAATTATAAATTAGCTTTTAGACATTTTAAAGAAGCAAGTAAAAAAAAAGACTGTACTTCTGCACATTACCAAGTTGGCAAAATGTACTTTAATGGTTTGGGAGTTAAACGAAATTATAAAAAAGCTCGTTATTGGTACGAAAAAGCTACTTCTGACAAAGAAGAGGAAGATGCCTTTTTTGCACTTGGTGAGATGTATGAATACGGAATCGGTGTAAAACAAGATTATAAAAAAGCACTTGATTATTATAATGGTGGATGGGAATATAGCCAAGAACTCCAAGGTAAATTTCTTTTTAAATTAGGCAATTTTTCAAAAAATGGCAGAGGGACAAAACAAGATTTTAGAAGTGCTGAAGGTTATTTTAGATATGGAACAAGAGATTATGAAGAAGATTCAGATTGTGAATATAATCTTGGATTAATGTATGAGCTTGGGCTTGTTGTTGATAGAGATATACAAAAAGCAATAGAATTATACAACAAAGCTATTAAATTTTCAGAAAAATTTGAGAAAAAAGAACATATAATTGCAAAGAAAAAACTTAAATTTTTATCTCAAAACAGAGAAAAAAATATAGATAACATCGACCTTAAAAAAACACACAATCTTGCTCTTGAATATTACCAGAAAAAAGATTCAAAAAAAGCATTTGAATTATTCACAAAATCTGCAGAAAATGGAAATCAAGCATCTCAACTGGCTTTGGCTAAAATGTATGAAAAAGGAGAAGGTTGCCTAAAAGATAGTTTTGAAAGTCTTTATTGGTATTCCAGAGCAGCAAAAAATGGAAATTTAGAAGCTCAATTATTTTTAGGTGATTTCTATATAAATGGAATAGAACTAATCAAAAATTTTGCTCTTGCATTTGAATTCTTCTACTTAGCCTCTGAAAATGGAAATCCCAAGGCTCAATGTTTAATAGGTATCATATATGAACTTGGTCTTGGCGGTGTTCAAAAAAATTTACAAATAGCACTCGAATATTACAAAAAATCTGCTGAACAGAATTATGAAAAGGCAAAAGAAAAACTAAATCTATTTTCTCCTCAAAAATCAAATAGCAAATCAAATAGCTTTTTTAGACTTGCTTATACATACTATTCTATGAGAGGAAATAAAAAATATTTAAGCATTGCTTTTAAATATTTTTATAAAGCCTCATTAATGGGAAATAGTGAAGCACAATTTCACTTAGGTGATATGTACGAAAGCGGAGAAGGTATAGAGAAAGATGATTTAGAGGCTATCTATTGGTATTTTAAATCAGCACAAAATGGCAATAAAGAATCTAAAAATAAATTTAAGATTTTATCTTCTATGAAAAGCAAATCGTAATTTTCCATTTTATCTCTTCTCTTTTTTGTTCATTCGCCAAATATTTTTTATTTTATAAACTATTTTTAATTTTAGTTAAAGCAGATGGCTTAGCAAACTTTAAAAAGATATCATTTACATAAATCTTATTATTATCACTTGGTTCTTTCCACATAGCAGGATATACTACTATTTCTTTACTCTGTCTTTCATTTTTTAAAGTCATATTTTTAGAATCAAATATTATCCCAGATTCTTCCAAAATATCAACTAAAGGATTTATAAGGTCTATCTGCTCTCGAGAAGGAATTTCTTTTTCAAGTTCTCCAGATATACTATATTTCAATAATTGTAAAGCAGAAACACGGTTAAGTCTTCCCTGTACATACTGATTATTATAGTTTTTAAGGCACTTATAACAGGCACTATCACATTCACAACCATCAAGAAATTTTTCAGTTTCATTAAAAAGTCTATGTACTTCATCTTTAAGTCCTACTGCATATCCAGCTCCACTTGAAAGACTATCATAAATAAACAAATCTAAATATTTTTTCTTTCTAAAACGAAAACCTGAAACAATTTCAAGAAAATCAACATCTAAAATTTTACAAGCGACAATTTTAATCGCTTCAGCTAATGATTGAGAAGCCATATATAGCCAAGGATTATTATTAAGATTATTTGTATTTAGTTCCTCATCATCAAGTGAAAATTCAAATACAAGCATATCTGTGATAAAATCACAGCCAAGATTTACATTTCTTGGTCTATTATGGTTGCAAATATTACTTTGTGATTTATAAGGCTTTTTAATATCGTTCAAAACAGATTTATCGTCCCCTATCATAGAAGCTCCACATTCTTCACAAACCATAAAGCCCTTATTATTTATTCCTGTATTCAAAACAATTATTCTTTGATTGTCCCTAACAGCCATTTTTATATGTTTACAATTTCTTATTGAAATCATATCATCATTTTTAGGAACAGTTGAATAAAGAGGTGGTTGAACATAAGAATATTCTTCCTTAAATTGAGTTTGTGAAATTTCAACACCATCTCTCGGAGCAAATCCCCAAGGTATCAACATATCCCTATAAAAATTTAAATCAGATGAACAGAATGGACACTTATCATCTTCCTGATCTTCCTTATAACCAAACCATCCACAAGAATCACATTGATATATTTTTTTTAAATAATTACTATCATCAAAATATTCTTTAACTTTATTATCAATATTATATTTATTCTTACTTGGATGATATAATCCACCTATTTGATAAGTCTTTTTGTCAACAACAATAGAACGACCTGGAGCATATTCACTTATAGCTACATCAACATTTCTATCAATTTCATACTCTACTTTTCCATCTTTTTCAATATAAACACTAACAACATCTTTCGGAAATGAATAAGTTGGAATTAGAGCTTCTTGGTAAAGTGTATCCAAAAGTGATTTTTGATAATATGTACTATATTTTTTATTTTTTTCACTTTCCTCAATCGAATCATCGTTGTTTTCAAAAACTCCAAATAATTCAGGATGTTTGATCATTTTATCTCTTATTGATTCGAGTTTTTTCTTTAAATAATCTATATCAAATTCTACATTGCTATTTTGAGGAATTAAAATATTATTTTCAGAAATATCAAAATCATTTTCTAAGAATAAAATAAAATCATCAAAATAATTATCAAAAAAATCTTCAATAGCTAAATTATCAATGGTTTTATCTTTATCTTTAAAAAATTTTTGAAAAGCAATTATATTTAAATGCCTTTTTATCAACTTTTCGTTATGGATATCAATGCGAGGTCTCCTTGGCTCTCCTCTGAACATTGGAGCTGGATACTTAAAATATAAATTATCATGAGGATCGTACTCACAAAATGTAATTATGGTTGCCAAACTACTCCCTCTTCTGCCTGCACGTCCAGCCCTCTGT
>CADAWZ010000142.1 GCA_902791745.1 uncultured bacterium | reverse complement strand
TTTTTGAGTTGCTTTTTCTATCCAATCACCAAAATTATCTTCAAGTTCTTTTTGTGTATATCCTACAATGTCGCTGTATTCTTCGAGCATCGAAATATCACTTAAATTATTAAGTCCTGAAAATATGCCAGCTTTGCTAAATTTTGAAACTCCTGTTATAAATAAAAAATGTAAATTATCAATTGTACTTGAATTTTTTAGAATACCATAAAATTTTCTAAAAAAATCTCTTATTTTATTAGCTGTATCTAAATTGTTTATATTATCAGTAATAGGTTTGTCATATTCATCAATTAGAATAACAACTTTACCGAATTTTTCATGCAATTCATTTATTATGTGAAAAAATATTAGTCCAGCATTTTTATTTATATTTTCATCATAAGAGATGTTTAATTTGTATTGTTTTATAGAATTTTTAACAATATAAATAAGTGCATTATTAAGTTCTTCTATTGTCTCATAATTTCCTAATCCACTCATATCCAATTTTATAACTGGATTTGGATTTTTAGATTGTTCTGTTACCCATTCTTCAGCATAAAGACCTTTGAATAATTCAGCTTTACCCTTAAATATAGCTTCGAGTGTTGAAATAGTTAAAGATTTTCCAAAACGACGAGGACGAGATAGAAAATAACATTTGCCATTTTGTATCAGTTGTAATATTTGTTTTGTCTTGTCAACATAAAGATAATTTTCTTTACTAATGTCTGCAAAACTTTGAATACCTATAGGTAATTTTTGCATTTTTTATCCTCCTTAACTTTATTAGGAGCTAATTTTCTTCTATTTTTATTATAAAGCTAAGCACAGAAAATGTCAATTCATAACTTTTTAGCAAATAAAAAAAGCGTGCGGAGAAAATTTTCCACACGCTGTCTTTCTCGTTTAAGTATTTGATTTTCTACAGTATTTCATTATGTACTGGGCCCTTTACTCCGTTAACTATTACCTTTCCATTGTTTGTAGCACCATTTCCACCATAAATGTTCATAGCTTTATAAATAAAATAATTTTCTGAATTGCCGTTTATGAGAATATTGCCATTATTTATACAATTAGAAAATGAATAAGCATAAAAATCAATTACATCTATATCGCCATCTATTCCATCGTCTAATTTGTTGTTTGTTATCGTAATATGTCCGTCATTTGTGCAGTCATTCATTCCTGCATCATCATATATTTCGTTTATGTTAATATTTATACCCGTTAAATTTGTGTTATTGTCTATGGTGATATGTCCTGTGTTTGTGTATTTATTTTCACTGTTTTTAATAGTTAAGCTACAATTACCTCCACCGCTAAATTGATTGTTAGTTATATTTATATTGCCTTCATTGGTGTTATTTGTATTATTTGTATTATTGTTATAATTAGAAGTTATCCGAATTTTTGTTCCATAATCTGCTGTTGTTTCAATTTTGCAATTACTAATAGTAATATTTCCTATATTTTTACAGTTTTTGATAGTGCTGTATTCATCTTCTCCATCATTTGAGAATGCAATTCCGTGAATATTTAACACACAATAAGCATAATTGGCATCTAAGTTGGTAATTAAAATCTTAGAATTGTTTTGACATTTGTCTATAGTTGAATTTCTTAAACATCCAGATATTGATCCTATTTGTATGGAGCCAACTGAACCTTCTTTTAATTCATCAATAAAAAATATTGAGTTTTCACCAATTGTAAGATTTTGTATAGTTGCATTTTCTGCTATAGGGAATAATCCAATATAGTCATTTATAGAATTTACAATTATGATTCCGTCTATTATGTGATCATATCCGTCATAATTTCCTTGGAAAGATTCTAAGTCTATGTCTGTGGCACCAATAGGATTTATTCCTTTGCCATTGTTATAGAAAGGTGCTTTTTCATTTGTTTTTTCAATCGTGATCTCTTTGTCTTCGTCAGCAGTTACTATTTTTAATCCTGTTAAATGGCTAAAATCAATGTCTGCTTTCTGTTTGAAGTGTTTATCAAGATACTTATTTATATTAGCAAAATGACGAGGAGCCGAGATTATGAAAGGATCGGTATCTGTTCCTGTGCCACCGCCAAAACCTTCTTTATTGTCTTTGCTATTTTCAAAGTCAACATCAAAAGTGCCATTTGTTGCTTCTATACCATTGTAACTGGAGAAATAATCAAGCAAATTACCTTCACTATCATAAGTGAGAATAGCCTTTATTTTAGCCTTTGCAAAATCTATACCATCAGGCACTTTTACAGCAAATTTTGTGTTATCATCAGCATTTGGCTCTGCTTTTAAAATCTCTTGATCTTCAGCACTTGATTTTTTTGTATTGTCTTCAACTGCATAGAAAATATCGGCAGCTGCTATTTTGTCAGATTGTAGAGAATCAGTCAATGTCAAAGTAACTTCCGTTGGAGCTACTTGTGCTTCTTCATTGTTGTTTTCTTGGTTGTTGTTCTCTTGTTGGTTGTTATTCTCATTATTTTGGTTATTATTAGCCTGATTATTAGTTGGAAAATAAGGATAACTTGGAGGAGTTGCTTTTGAGCCTCCACAAGCAGTTGTGAACATTGCAGTTATGAGTAAACATATACATAATAATACAACTTTTGAAAAGTTTTTCAATTTTTTTCTCCTTTTTTATTTTTTGATTAATAAAAATGAGGTAGCCCCAGTTATGTTATAAAAAATATTAAAAATATTAAATAATATTCAAATTTTTAATATAGTTCAATAAATTTATTTCTTCTTCCTTTTTTTTCATAATATCTTGACATTTTGCTTAGCATAATCAATAATATTTGAGCTAATAAAATTAGATCAAAGAAAGGGGGTGAAAAAATATGTTTATTGGCATAGACATTGGTTCAACTTGTGCTAAGACTGTTGTCCTTGACAAAGACAAAAATTTGATTTTAAAATTTGTACAGCCTACAGGCTTTAGTAGTGTTGATACAGCCGATTTGATAAAAGAAAAATTAATATCAAATGGCATTAAATTTGATGAAAATCATATATTTGCCACTGGATACGGCAGAGTTGCGGTTCCATACGCAAAAAAGAAAATCACTGAGATAACTTGCCATGCACGAGGAGCTGTACATCTTTTTAATGATGATAACATGCTTTTACTTGATATTGGTGGACAGGACACAAAAGTAATAAGTATTGAAGATGGGCAAGTAAGAGATTTTTTAATGAATGACAAATGCTCGGCAGGTACAGGTCGATTTTTGGAGATAATGTCAAATTCTTTGGCACTTCGTCCTGTTGAACTATGCGATCTTGCTTCAAAAGGTGGGGGAGTTAAAATAAGTTCGATGTGTACTGTTTTTGCTGAATCAGAAGTAATTAGCCTTGTCGCAAAAGGTGAGAAAAAGGAAAATATAGCATTTGCTGTTGTTGATTCCATTGCTGATAAAGCTGTAACTTTATGCAGGAAATTATTAAAAGATTCACGAAATATTTATTTGACAGGTGGACTTTGTAATTGTCCATTTCTTCTCGAAAGAATAGGAGACAAATTAAATACAAAGGTTTCATCTTGTGTAGAAGCACAATTTGCAGGTGCTTTTGGTGCTTCTCTTTTATCTTTAGAAAAAAGTGCCTAAAATAACAAATTTATCGGTGTAAATACACAATTTGCAGGACTTTCGGTGTATTTACATATAAGGCTCAATATATGAGCCACTTATCAAAGCTGCCTGAAAAGTTTTTAGGAACATTATCGGTGTAAATATACAATTTGCAGGACTTTAGGTATATTTACACTTTAAGCTCAAAAAATATGAGCTTATTATCAAAGCCGCCTGAAAAAATTTTTTAGGAGTAAAAAAATGGAAGTAAGAACAGAACTACCAAAAGTTTTTGAAGAATTTGCGGAACAGAGAAGAAAATCTTTTATGACTGTAAAAGACATAAAAGACAAAGGAATCCCAGTTGTTGGTGCTTACTGTACATATTTTCCAAAAGAGCTTGCTATGGCATTTGGAGCTGTACCAGTAAGTCTTTGTTCAACATCTGATGAGACAATTCCAGCTGCAGAAAAAGATCTTCCAAAAAATCTTTGTCCACTCATCAAATCAAGTTATGGCTTTGCTATAACTGACAAATGCCCATATTTCTATTTTTCAGACCTCGTCATAGGCGAAACAACTTGTGATGGAAAGAAAAAGATGTATGAACTTATGGGAGAAATTAAAGATGTTTTCCTTATGGAACTTCCAAATTCACAAAAAGGAACAGCTTTTGAACTTTGGAAATCAGAAGTAATGCGTTTGAAAAAATATATGGAAGAAAAATTTGGTGTAACCATTACTGATGAAATGCTAAAAAAAGCTATCCATACTGAAAACGAAGTCAGAAAAGCATTGAAGCGTTTTTATGAATTGATGAAACTCGATCCAGTTCCAGTTACAGGACACGAAATCTTTAAGGTACTTTATGGTAGCGGTTTTAAATTCGATAGAGAAAAATTGCCTGCTGAAATAAATGCTTTGACAGACAGAATTTTAAAAGAATATGAAGAAGGCAAAAAGCTCGAAAAGAAGCCAAGAATTTTGATAACAGGCTGTCCTATCGGTGGAGCAACAGAAAAAGTTATAAAAGCCATTGAAGA
>CADAWZ010000141.1 GCA_902791745.1 uncultured bacterium | reverse complement strand
AAATGAAAGAAAAAAAAATGTAAAGGGAGTTTTTTCTGTTAGTAGAAATCTTAATGGATTAAATATCTTATTGGTAGATGATATTTTGACAACTGGAGCAACTCTTTCAGAAATTGCCTCTGAAATTAAAAAACATGGAGCAAATTCTGTTTATGCTTTAGCTGTTGCAAAATCTGTTCTTTAATTTTTGGAGAAATTTTTATGAGTTCAAAGAAAAATAATAATAAAGATAAAGAAAAAGATATAAAAAAAGTTGAAAGCAATGACGAGCCTTCCGAAATTATACAAGAAGATGATAATGATTCTAAAGATATAGAAGAAAATGATGGTTCTGAAAATACAGAAGAAAATGATAATTCTGAAAATATAGAAGAAAATGATAATGATTCTGATGAAGATACTGAAGAGCAAATAGAAGAAGAAAAATCCTTATCAGAAGAAGATTCTGATAAAAATTTAGAAGAAGAAAATAAAGAAATTTCAGAAGAAAAAGAAGAAGTAAACGAAAGCTCTAAGGATAAGCAAGAAAATAATAAAAAAAATAAAAAAGAAAAACAAGAAGAAGATTCTGATGAACCTGATTATTTTTGGGTAAAAGTTCTTGTTGTTACTATAATTATTGTTTGGGGAGCATTAATTGCAGGAAGTTGGGCAGGAAATTATTTTTTAAAAAGTGATTTTTTTAAGAGACACAATAGTCAAGTTGTTGATGATAATAAACCAAAGGTTTGGAAAACAATAGTTGAAGTTGACAAAAGTGGGGCTGTAAGTAAATCAGCTGTTTTGGCAGATAATACAGATGATTTACAAATAGATGATTTTAGAAATACAAATGAACCAATTCCTGGCATTGATGATCAATCTTTAAAAAGTTTAAAAGATATAGAGCCTCTCCAAGAACCTTCAGATGATTCTTCTTCTATTGAAGTTCAAATAGCATCTGAGGAAACAATGGAAAATGCAAATAAAATTGCAGAAGAGTTAAAAGCCAAGGGTTATAATCCTACAGTCGAGCCATTTACTGAAAATGGAGCAAATAAGTATAGGGTTAAAATATCTGAAACATCTACAGATAATGCGAATAAAAAAATAGAAGAGTTAAAAGCTCTTGATTACAAACCATTTATTATTGGAAAATAATTTTATGAAAATAGTAGATTTTCGCAAATTGAAAAACAGTTTTGAGTTTTCTCCAATTTGTCTTTCAATGGGATTTTTTGACGGAGTTCACATCGGACATCAGAAATTAATTTCTGATGTCTGTTTTTACGCTAAGAAGATAAATGGATTTTCTGCAATTTTAACATATTACAATCATCCTAAAAGTATATTAGAACCAAATAATATTCCACCTCTTTTGATGACATTTCAAGAAAAAATGAATTTTATATCTTCTTTAGGTGTTGATTTTGCTTTTGTTTCAGAATTTGATGAAGAATTTGCCTCAATTTCTGCTGAAAAATTTGTAAAAGATATTTTAATTGATAAATTAAATGTAAAGTATGTATGTATTGGAAAAAATCACAGATTTGGACAAAATGGTTTAGGAACAGTTGAAACAATTAAACAATTTGGAATAGAAGTAAAATCACTCGACTTATGTTCTGTTTTAGGAGAAAATGTCAGTAGCTCTAATATAAGACAAGCCATTGAAAATGGAGATATTGAACTTGCAAAAAAAATGCTGGGAAGAAATTAGGTTATATGTTTATTTTTTTTCAAAAACAAAATAAACATATGCGAAAAAATAATAAAGTATTTAGAATTTAGGAGAAAAATTATGTTAAGTGATTTACATACACATACTACTGCTTCTGATGGAATAAAAAATGTGAAAGATTTAATGTTAATAGCTCTTGATAGAGGAATTACACATTTGGCAATAACAGATCATGATTCTATTGATTCTCTTGAAGAATTTAGAAATTGTGTTATTCATTCTGAAAAATATTTGGGTATATCTAATTATGGCAGAATTATAGGTATTCCAGCAATAGAATTTGGTTGTCCATATGGTGATTATGGAGAAGTCCATATTTTGGGATATGGTATCGATTTTAAAAATCATCAATTAAATGATACTTTAAAGTTATTAAAGGCAGGACGAGAAGAAAGATTTCATAAAATGATCGACAAGTTGAATAAATTGGGTGTTGAAATTACAGAAGAAGAACTTTTTGAGTATTCACCACTTCCAGGTAGATCGCATTTTGCAAGAATTCTTGTTGATAAAAATTATGTCGCTACAAGTCAAGAGGCTTTTGCTAAATATATAGGTAACGGAAAACCTGGATTTGTAAGGCGTGTTTTTTATTCTATTTCAGATACAGTTGATCTTATAAAAGCAAGTGGTGGAATTCCTGTACTTGCTCATCCTGTAATAAGTGGACTTTCAAAAGATGATATTTTAAAAATTATCGATTGGGGAGTTCAAGGAATAGAGGTCTTTTATCCTGAACATTCTATTAAACATAGAAAAAAACTTTTAAAGATTGCTGAAGAAAAATCGTTGATTGTAACAGGTGGAACAGATTTTCATGGAATTAGGCATGGAATTGTTCAAGAACTTGGTATGCCTGATTATCCTGAAAATTATCTCAATGATTTTATGGCTCATCTTTCAGATAAAAATTTGTTTATTCATAAGGAAGAATAATTTTATGAAGGGAAAAATATTTTCTTTTGAGTCAAGACATAATAGTCATATAATATGGAGATGTCCATATCATGCTTTTTTGGCTGTTATTTCGAGAATGAGTGTATCAGGTGCAGAGTTAATTTTTGTTTCTGCAGAATCTGAGTTTGAAGAAATTAGATTGCAATATTGTTTTAGAATTAATGGCAGAGTTTGTAAAGTTTCTGTTATGACGAAAGATAAAGGTATTTTCTCGATAAAAAATTTTTTTATGGCTTCTGAATTTTTTGAATCAGAAATAAACAATGTTTTTGGGGTTAAATTTGCAAAAAATTAGAGAGGTGGAGAGGTATGCGTAAATTATTTTCTTTTTCATTGATTTTTCTTTTTGTTATTCTTTATTTTTGTAATGTTCAGGCCCAACAGACTGTTGGAGCAAGGAATAAATATAAAATAGCAAAAAACATGTTTTATTCTGGAATGTACCAAGATGCTGAAAAAGAGTTAGAAGGTGCATTAAAAATAGATGGTCATTATGCAGATGCTCTTTGGCTTATGGGATTAACAAAGATGGCTTTAAATAAAAATGAAGAAGCTATCGAGTGTTTTAAAAGAGTTACAAGTGAACAGCCTAAACATTATCCTGCAAGGCTTTATTTGGCCAATTTATATATGGCATTAAATCAACAAGAAAAGGCTTCTGAACAAATAGAATATTATATAACAAATATGCCTGCTGATCCCAATGGTCATTATGCAAAAGGTGTTTTGGAATATTCAAAAGGCAATTTGACAAATGCAATAAAACTTTGGGATAAATCTATTTCCCTTAATAAAGATTTACCATACCCACATTATAATAAAGGAATTGCACTTTTTCTTCTTAATAACAAAGATGATGCAATAAAATCCATTGCAAAAGCTCTGGAATTGACATCAAATACAAACAATACATATAGATTTACACTGGGCTATTTTAAATATTTGATTGATAAAAAAGACGAAGCTATGAAGGAGTTTAAATATATTTCAGACGCTGAGCAAGAAACAGTGGAAGGATTGACTTCTTCAGGATTTGTTCTTTTTAATGAAGAGAAATATGATGAAGCACTTACAAAATGTGATGAAGCCCTCAAAAAAAATGCAGAATTTACTGCTTCAATGATGTTAAAAGCTTATATTTTGGAAAAACAAAATAAATATGATAAGGCGATAGAGGCTTGTAGTTTGATTGAAAAAACAGATAAAAATGATAAAACAGCTACAAAATATATTGAAGAATTGAAAAAGGAAAAAATTGCCTATGAAGAAGAATTAAAGAGACAAGAGCAAGAAGAAGTTGAAGTAGAAGAAGATACTGATGAGACTGGAAAATAAGATGTTTAAGAAAATGATATCATAAAATTGAATAAATTTGAGGAGTATAGTGAAAAAAATTAGGTATTGAAATTGAAAACTTTCAACACCTAATTTTTTATTTTCTTAACATCCTAATGATTTCAAAACTTGTATAGAACTTTTAAAACCTTGCTCAGCGGATTTTTTGAACCAATATATTGCTTCTCCTATATCTTGTTCTATATCATCGCCATTATAGTATATAACAGCTAAATCATATTGAGCTTGTGGAACTCCTTTTTTTGCCGACTCTTGATACCATTTAATGGCTTCTTGTTTATTGATTTCTACTCCATCGCCATTGTCATACATGATTGCTAAATTATATTGAGCATCACCATATCCTTGCTCAGCAGCTTTTTTATACCATTTGAGAGCTTCTTGTTTATTGATTTTTACCCCGTCGCCATTGTCATACATGATTGCTAAATTATATTGAGCTTGTTCATGCCCATTTTCAGCAGATTTTTTATACCATTTGAGAGCTTCTTTTTTATTGACTTCTGTTCCATCTCCAATATCATACATTAATCCAAGATTATATTGAGCTTGAACAAGTCCATTTTCAGCAGCTTTTTTATACCATTTAAGAGCTTCTTGTTTATTGATTTCTACCCCATCGCCATCATCATACATGATTGCTAAATTAAATTGAGCATCCCCATATCCATTTTCAGCAGCTTTTTTATACCATTTAAGAGCTTCTTGTTTATTGATTTCTATCCCGTCGCCTATCCCGTCGCCATCATCATACATGATTGCTAAATTATATTGAGCTTGTTCATGTCCATTTTCAGCAGCTTTTTTATACCATTTAAGAGCTTCTTTTTTATTGATTTTTACGCCTTCGCCATTGTTATACATGATTGCTAAATTATATTGAGCTTGTTCATGTCCATTTTCAGCAGCTTTTTTATACCATTTGAAAGCCTCTTTTTTATTGATTTTTGCACCTTCGCCATTGTTATATATAATTGCTAAATTATATTGAGCTTCATCATATCCTTGTTCAGCAGCTTTTTTATACCATTTAAGAGCTTCTTTTTTATTGATTTCTACTCCTTCACCATTGTCATATATGATTGCTAAATTAAATTGAGCTTGAACAAGTTCATTTTCAGCAGCTTTTTTATACCATTTAAGAGCTTCTTTTTTGTTGATTTCTATCCCGTCGCCATCATCATACATGATTGCTAAATTATATTGAGCTTCACCATATCCTTGCTCCGCAGCTTTTTTATACCATTTAAATGCTTCTTTTTTATTGATTTCTACTCCTTTGCCATTATCATACATGATTGCTAAATTATATTGAGCTTCACCATATCCTTGTTCCGCAGCTTTTTTATACCATTTAAATGCTTCTTTAAAATCAATTTCTGTTCCTTCGCCATCTTCGTACATGTTTGCTAAATTGTATTGTGATGGTATAAATCCTTGTT
>CADAWZ010000140.1 GCA_902791745.1 uncultured bacterium | reverse complement strand
GTTATTTTGATTTCCAAAATGGCTTCCAATAAACCTTTGCAGATTTCTTTATTTAGCATTACAGTACCAAATAAGTAGCCATCAGTAATAGTCAAATCTTTTATAGATTTAAATTTTCTTTCCTTGAATACTTTTTCGATATATTTTATGTATTCAGGATCGTTTTTTATAAGTTCTTTTATTTCTTTTTGAGTAAGAAAGAATTTGCTAAAATTTTTGGGTAGTTCTTTTGTCATTGTGAAATTATCCTTATTTTTATTATAATAAAATCTGAATAAAAAATCAAATTTTTTGATAATTTCATTGTATTTGCCTAATGTTACAATTTCTACCTAAATATTATTAATAAAAATCAATTTTTGTTAATTTTTTATAAATTTATAAAAATTGATTAGCTAATTTAACTTGCTATAAATTATTATTTACTTAAAAATTGAGTCGATCATCTCTGTTTACAATGCTATATAAATTTTAGATACATAAAAAAATGGCGTGTTGATAAAGTCATTTTTATCAGCATGCCATTTTTTTCTAATTATGACTTCAGTCTGTTGAGGCTATTTTCATTTACACAAACTCTATGCTTTTATAAGAAGACTTTCACCAGTCATATCTTCTGGCTTGTCTATATTCAAAATTTCAAGAATTGTAGGAGCTACATCTGAGAGTCTTCCATCTCTCAATTTATATCCATCTTTGTAGTTGATAAGTGAACAAGTTACATCAAATGTTGTGTGTGATGTGAATGGAAGATCTCCGTCTTTCATCTTTTCACAGTTACCGTGATCTGATGTTACAAGCAGAACTCCGCCTTTAGCAACAACTGCATTTACAACTTTACCCAAACATTCATCTACTACTTTTACAGCCTCGATTGCAGCACTCAAAACTCCAGTATGACCAACCATATCGCCATTTGCAAAGTTCAATATAATGACATCATATTTATCCATTGCTTCGAGGAATTTTTCTGTAACTTCATAAGCACTCATGCTTGGTTTGAGATCATATGTTGCAACCTTTGGAGAAGGAACTAATATTCTGTCTTCACCTTCAAATGGTGTTTCATTTCCTCCATTGAAAAAGAATGTTACATGGGCGTATTTTTCAGTTTCTGCAATTCTCAACTGTTTTAATCCAGCTTTTGAAAGAACTTCACCCAAAAGATTTTTGTTCTTGATTTCGTCAAATGCTACTTCAAATGTTCCGCCAGCATAATATCTTGCAAATGCAGTATATACGATGTCAACTTTCTTTCTGTCAAATCCCTCAAAAGTTTCATCTGTGAATGCATGTGTAAGTTCTCTTGCTCTGTCAAGTCTGTAGTTGAAATGGATAAATGAATCACCATCTTTGATTCCGTCAAAATTGCCAATCATACATGGAATTACAAATTCGTCATTTACTCCGTTTTCATAAGACTTCTTTACAGCTTCATGGACATTTTCAAAGCGTTCGCCTTCACATTTTACAAGACAATTATATGATTTTGCAACTCTATCCCATCTGTTGTCCCTGTCCATTCCATAATATCTGCCGTGAAGAGATGAAATTATTCCCATATCTATTTTTTTCATTTCTTCTTCAAGTTCTGCTATAAACTCTTCTGCACTCTGTGGGGGAGTATCTCTTCCGTCTGAAAAAATGTGTATGCAAACTTGATCTTTTTTTAAGCCGTTTTCTTTTGCCATTTTCAAAAGTGCGTATAAATGTTTGTTCATAGCATGTACGCCCTGATTTTGCAAAAGTCCCATTAGATGAAGTTTTGAATTGTTCTTTTTTACATTTTCTATAGCTTTTAAAAGAGCAGGATTTTTAAAGAAAGAACCATTTGTGATTGATTTGTTGATTCTTACCATCATCTCATCAACAACTCTTCCAGAACCTAAGTTTAGATGTCCTACTTCTGAATTTCCCTGAAATCCTTCTGCAAGCCCTACATCTAATCCACTGCATTTTAGCATCGAATGTGGATATTTTTCGAGGATTGATGTCATTACAGGGGTTGCTGTCAATTTTGTAGCATTTCCCTCTTTTTCATTATCTTTGCATGGGTTTATTCCCCAACCATCTCTGATTATAAGACAAACTGGTTTCACTTCCGCCTCCGTCATGTTTTTGTATATAAAAAAAGTAATTTTTTTATTTTTTTAGAATATCAATACATTATATATGTTTTTAAAAAAAAATGCAAATTTTAAGGAGGAGAATTTGAAATATTTTTCTGCTTTTTTATTTTTTTTGTTAATTTGTTTTGTTCCAGTTTTTGCTGAAGAGTCAAATCCTATAGATGAGATTTTCAATACTGTTGAAATTTCTGATAATTCTCAAGCCTCTATAAATAAACTTTCAAATATGTATTACAAGGCTTGGAAAAGAGAGTTTGAAAATGTATCAAAGATTTTTAGAAGTCAAATAACAGAAAAAAGAGTTTTAGATGATTTTGATAGATATATAAAAGCAGTTGAAAAATTTGGAGAATATGCAGGGACAATAGGTTCAATGAATAATTTTGGAGGTACTCTTGGAATTTGTGAAAGTTTAGATGCCTCTGCAGAACATTATAAGTTTGCCACATTGTTTTTGGTAAAGTCCTTAAATAAATATAATAGATTGCATGGCAAAGAACCTTATAAATGGGTATTTAATGGGTTTAGAGAATAAGAGGAGAAAAAATATGAAAGATTTACATCTTCACACAAATATTTCTGATGGCAAAAATACGCCTATGGAAATGATAAATAAATTGATCGAATTAGGAGTTAATGAGGCAAGTATAACAGACCATGATGCTTTTGATTCTTATCTTGTAATTTCCAAAGAAGCTGATAAAAAAGAAAAAGGTAAATTGATTTTTGGAAATCTTACTGTGTATACAGGAATAGAACTTGACTGCATTTTTGGAGACAAATTTATAATTGAAATACTTGGATATGGGTTTGATTCTGAAGACAAAGAATTAAAAGAATATGCTTCAAATATTCAAACACAGCGAAAAAATAGGATAAAAAAATATATTTCTGCTGTAAACGAAAAATTTGGAGAGAGTACAATAACAGAAGAAGAAATATTCAATGACAACTGCAAAACATATCTAAAGCCTCACATTGTCCATCCACTTCTTGATAAAAAAATATTTACTGAATACAAGGAAGCAAACAATTTTCTAAAATCAGTACCAAATAACGATATTGAAAGAATAAGTGCAAGAGATGCCGTAAAATTGATTCATAAAGCAGGAGGAAAAGCATTTTTAGCTCATCCTGGGGTTTATGATTATGAATATGATGATATTGTAAATATAATAAATACACTTACTAATAAGGGATTGGACGGCATTGAATTAAATTATCCCTATGCCTATGTTCAATCATATAAATATGATGAAACAAAAGCAAATGAATTAATATCAAGTCTTGAAAGATTATTTCCTGAAATAGAATATTCACAGGGAAGCGACAGCCATAGTATTGAGCAGTTGAAAGAACTGCATGAACTTAAAAACAAATGGGCAGTGATGTAAAGATGGAAAGGTTCACAAAATTATGACTGTAGATATACATTGCCATCTCCCATATTTAACATATAATGAGATAAAAGATGTAAATTCTCATGCCGATTGCCCTGAAATAATTATAAGTTCCTGCACATATTTATTTGAATATAAAACGATAAAAGATATGCCAAATATTGAAATATCTGTAGGAGTACACCCACAAGCTGTTGATTTTGACTCAGAAAAATGTATAGATTTTTTTGAATCTTTGCCTGTTATACTAAAAGATTATAAAATTTCTGCGATAGGTGAAATAGGATATGATCTTCATCCTTCAAATAGACCTATTGAAGATCAAGAATATTTCTTTTTAAAACAACTCGAACTTGCAAAGAAATTTTCATTTCCAGTTATAATTCATTGCAGAAATGCCTTTGAAAAACTTTTTGAAAGCCTTGAAAAAACATCATTTGACTTACCAGTAATTTTTCACGGCTATTCAGGAGGATTTAAATATCTCGATACTATAAAGAAAAAGGGGTATATAGTCTCTTTTGGTCTTCCATTGACTTATGAAAATTCTTCAAAACTTAGAAGAATTGCAGGAATGTTGCCAATAGAACAGATATTGACAGAAACTGACAGTCCATTTTGTTGTTCTTATAGAGGACAAGAAAGAAGTTTTCCTTTTATGGTCAAAAATGTTACAAGGAAAATTGCAGAAATAAAAAATATGGATTTTAAAGAAGTTGAACAAAAAATAACTGAAAATGCAAGGCGGATTTTCCATGAAAAAAACTACTAAAAACGAAGATTTAAATTTTATAATCAATTACAGAAATTCAAAAGAAAAAAGCCGTAAACTTTTGGAATTTGAAAGAGTTTTTGAAAAAGAAATAAATCATGCAAGTGAATTTGGATTTAAAAATTTAAAAACTGGAAAATATGAAATTTCTGTGGAAAAACAGGATGATCTATTTTTGAATAGAGTTGAGGAATATTTAAAAATATTGTCTGTTGATGAAGAATCAAAAAATATGTATGAAAAAGCAAAAGAAATTTTTGCAGATTCAGACACCATGATAAAAGTTGGTTTTTCAGAAAAGGGTTGTGAAGGCTTTAGTATATATTTTAGGACACCGTGTACAATAGGAACAATAAAACAGATTTCGCCGAATATAAATTTAGATATGTTTAAAAAATATTCCGAAGCCTTTAACAAGAAAATATTTTTTGTTGGTCTCGATTTAATGCCTGTTGCATTGATTCCTTACATATTGATTCATCCTGATTATCCGCAAGAATTACCTGATTTACTTGCTGAATTTATGGATATTAAGCCTGAAAAGAG
>CADAWZ010000139.1 GCA_902791745.1 uncultured bacterium | reverse complement strand
AGCAAATTCAGAAGCAGTTAAAATAATTCCCTTTTCAGTTGCAGTCAATAGCTCAGATATATCTTCAAATCCACCTATTGAAATATCTGAACCTGTTTCAAATATCTCATTAATCTGTCTTATTTTATTTTGGACTTCATATATATCTTCTATATCTGTAAATGGTACTATATTCAGTATTAAATTACGACTTTGAGACCAAGAGGCATATTTTGCAATTATCTTTTTTACTTCGTTAAATTCGAGAGTTTCTCTTGATTGTTCTTCTAAATTTTTTGTTTTTTCTTCTATTATTTCTGTTTGTTCTATATTATCCATTGTCTTATTTTTTCTTTATCTATTAGTTCACATAAATCAATTTGTGCTGTAGGAAAATCGAGATTTATTGGAGTTAGTGAGGCATATCCTTCCATAATGGCTTGATAATCACTTCCCTCATATTTCTCATTTTTGTAATTGGATTTTCTGTTAAACCAAAAATAGTCTAAATTTAAGGCATCTTTTCTTGAAATTATATCATATTTAAAGTTGCTAAATCCAAGATGTGTCAATTTTATGTCTTTAATTTTTCCAACAGGGGCATTTAAATTTAACATAACTCTTTTGGGCAGTGGATTTTTAAATATTTTTTCTGCTATACAAGAGGCAATTTTTGCAATAGGTTCGTAAGAAGGCACATTAAATTCAATATCTGTTGCACATGATACAGCCATTGATTGTATTCCTGATAAAGCTCCTTCAACAGCAGATGCAATAGTCCCTGAACAGTGAAAATCATAACCTATATTCATTCCTCGATTTATTCCAGTTATTATAATATCTGGTGGATTGTCTTTCATAACATGGTTAAGCCCCATTATTATACAATCAACAGGAGTTCCACTGCATTTATAAGTTATTTTATGTTCTTCTTCAGATAGTTTAAAAAGACGCATAGGGGAGAAGAAAGTTACTCCATGCCCTACAGCACTTCTCTCTCTATCTGGTGCGATAACTGTAACATCTGCTATTTTACTCAATTCATCAGTAAGTATTTTTATGCCTTCAGCATTTACGCCATCGTCATTTGTGATTAATACTCTCATATTTCCCCCTCTTTTTTGTTCTATCTATATTTTCTATTTCTACAAGACAAAGATTTTATCTTTCTAAAATTGATTCGAAACTAAATAAATTTCTAATTGTGAAAAAGTTCTTGACAAATTTTTTGTCAAGAACTTTTTTGTCCGCTTTATTCTTTTTCTTCACTATGTCTTATATCAAATTCAAGTTTTCTCTTTTTTCCGTTTCGTGAAACACACCAAAGTTCTATAGTTCCAATCTCTGTTATATGTGTTTCCAATGTTACTGGAATAACTCCGCTTTTTTCTTCTCCTTCTGCTTCAAGGAAAATTTTCATTGATGGCATTTCAGAAATATCTTCATCTTCCCAATCTTCCAAAATATCACCTATTTTGTCATCTCCTCTTGATGGAGAAGAGAAAAATCTAAATTCGGCATCACAACCAACAGAAAGAGCAAATTCTCTTCCTTCAAGTGGAACTTCTGATCCCTCTTCAATTCCTTTTTCGGCTATACAAAGTGCGTTTACAGGCGGTTCAAAACCTGGTACAGAAGGCATTGGAACTTCAAGACCGATATAATAAGATCTCGATGTACCGCCTTTTATTCTGATTCCTTTTCCTCTTCTCGAAAGAGCATAGGAAGCAGCACCTTTTGCAACAGCCAAATCCAAATCAGCACCATCTAAGACATCTATTTTTTGACCTTTTGGATACCATTTATTGACAGAATTTATAAATTTTTCTGATAACTTTTTGGATTTAAATACACCGCCATTTAAAAGAACATGTGTTGGAAGCAAACTACAGCCTTTTTTCTCAAGTTCAGAAGCATTTGCACTCAAAAATGAAGCTAAATGTCTTGTTATTGCTGGATCAGATTCATATGGAAGCCCTATTTCTGAAAGTCCTCTGTTTCTGACAGCAGGAGTTGAGTCTATATCACATTCAGGGAAAAATCCGTCACAGACTATTTTTTCGAGGAGTTCTCTCTTTAATGTTACTGTGATAGAACCGCCGAAAAGACTACTTGTTCTTCCAGGTATAACTATTTCAACTTCATTTACTGAATCATCTGACAACATCTTTTCTTTTGCAGAAGAACAACCTCTACAAAGTGCATTTAACTGCCAAGAATCAAGTTTTTTCTTTTTAGTCGCTCTCAATTCTGCAGAAAGTGCCATAGCTGCTGCTAAATCCATATTATCTCCACCTAAAAGAAGATGATTTCCAACTGCAATTCTTTCAAGTTCAAGATTTCCGTCATTTTCTGCAACAGCTATTAAACTAAAGTCTGTTGTACCGCCTCCAACATCACATACAAGGACAGTATCACCGACTTTTAAAATCTTTCTCCAGTTATCCCCTTGTTCAAAAAGCCAAGCATACAAAGCTGCCTGTGGTTCTTCAAGAAGGATTACCTCCATATTAGAAGCAATGGCGGCTTTTACAGTCAAATCTCTTGCAGCAGCATCAAATGAAGCAGGAACTGTCAAAATGATGGTCTGATTTGCAAAATTTTCACCTTTTCCAGTGAAACGTTGATTCCAAGCCTCATAAAGGTGATCAAGGCATTTCATAGCCGATTCAACAGGTGAAATTTTAGAAACCTTTTTTGGATCTGCACTCCAAGGCAATATCATTCCCTCTCTGTCTATATTTGAACAAAGCCAAGATTTAGAAGATGATACAAGCCTATCTGGCACTCTTGTCCCCTGTTTTAGTGCAAATTCACCAACTATATATGGATAATCTCCCCAAGGAAGTGTAGTAGCTCCTTCTGGAAGTTCATGTGAACCTGGCAAATATACAAAAGAAGGAAGAGTATCTCTTTCATTTATTTCTCCAACTGCTGTTATCTGTGGAATTTTAAAAATCTCGGCAATAGGCTTTTCTGAATCAACTTTACAATAAGCCATAGCCGTATTTGTAGTTCCTAAATCTATTCCTATTACAAAAGGTGAATCATTATTCATTTTGTCTTGCTCCCTATCTAATTTCTATTTCAGCTGGACAAACTGCGTCTTTTGAAGCGAGAGAAGAAGGAAATTCTGCTTTTTTCAATTTCCAACCGTGATGTATCAAAATTCCTCTAAAAGGCGGTTCTCCTGATACATTGCCTGAAAGTATCATGCTGTTTGGATTATATCCCTTTTCAACTTTTACTTCTGAATTTTCCTCTTGATCTATTATGCTTTCAAATTCTGCATAATCTTTAAGTGTCTTTTTACATCCCTGTTGAACACTCCTTGCAACAGAACCAACCATTGCATCTGTATATTCAGAAATATCTTCCATTAAAAAATCAATAAATCTTCCGTCTCTTTGAAGAAGAGAAAAAATAACTGAAGGCTCACAAAATTTGCCTTCTGTCAAAAGGACAATATTATCAAAAAATTTTTTATCAAAAAGCATTTTAAAAAAGAATGATAAGGCTTTAAAAAAACGCATACACCCTCCACACATTTACAAATAAACAAATAATAAATTATTGAAAAACTCTCAATGATCAATTTTTTGGTAGTATAAGAAGAAAACCAAAAAATAATTTTATTATATATTCTATATCATGATTTAGTTTTCTTTGAATAATAAAAAATATTTTATTTGTTAAATAATTTATTTATTCTCCATTTGCCAGTCTTATAATAGAAAATACACATTATTACAGAAAGTAGAGAAGCCAAAGGTGCTGCAAAACCAACTTCAAACATCGTTGCATTTGGCAATTTACTCAAATAATAGGACATTGGAATCCTTACAAGAAAAGTTGCCATAATACTGTGAACAACTGGAAAAGTTGTATGACCATAACCAATAAAAAATGAATTTATATTGAAAATAAATGAACCTATTACACATTCTATTCCAAAAGATCTCATATAATCAGCAGAACATTTTATGACATCAGGATCTGTTGTAAAAATAGCTGTCAATAACTCACCTTTAAAGAATATAAATATATAGAGAACTAATTCAAAAGCAAGAGATATCAAAAATCCTACTAAAAAACATTTTTTAGCTCTTTGATGTTGTGAGGCTCCAACATTTTGGGCTGTCATAGCTGCAACAGCGGCAGAAAGCGATTCTGGTATAATATATGAAAACCATAATAATCTTTCAGCAACACCGAGAGAAGCAGAGGCAATAAGTCCCATTGAATTTATTATTCCAGTCATTATCAAAAAAGAAATATCTATTAAAACAATCGCAACAGCCATAGGAGCTCCAATTTTAAAAATATTCCAAGCTTCCATTTTTGAAAAAACAGTGTCTTTAAATGTAAAATCACAAAGCCCACCATGCTTTTTTATGTGAAAAAAACAAAAAAGAACAGCACAAAATTGTGCGAAAATTGTAGCTATAGCAGCTCCCATTGGTCCCATTTTGAAAAATCCAATCAAAATAAAATCACATACGATATTTATACAACATGCCAAAATTATAAATTTCATAGGTGTTTTGGAATCACCAAGACCTCTTAAAATTGCGGCCAATACATTATATGCAACTAAAAACAATATTCCAAAAGAGCAAGTCACAACATATTGTAAAGTAAAATTTACTGCTTCTTTCGGAGTCCTCAAAAATTCAATAAATGGATTTGCAATAAAAAATAAAACGACTGTTATAATCAATGAAAACAAGCCGAACAAAATAATCATTGTTCCTATTACATCTCTTACACATTTCTTTTTGTCTGCTCCAAAATATTGTCCTATTATGACTGTTCCTCCTGAAGTAAATCCAAAAATAATACCGATCACGGCTTGCATTATTTCAGTTCCATTATTTCAGTTCCAATTCCAACAGCGGAAACAGCAGAAGAGTCACAAAAACGACCAATTACAAAAAGATCAACAGCACCATATAATGCCTGTAATATATTTGCATAAACAAAAGGCAGTGCAAATAAAATCAAAACTTTTTTGACATCGCCATTTAATAAATCAAGTTTTTTTTCATTGTTATCCATAAAGTTACCCTAAAAATTTTTTTGCTAAATTAAAAACAATATCTGAATATTCTTTTTTAGAAAACACATGATCTGCTCCATTAATTGTTTCAAGCTCTATTCCAAATTGTTTAGAAAATTTAACAGCTTCAGCATAAGAAGCAATTTGATCACAATCTCCATGAACCATTTTTAATAAAATATCTTTTGGTTTTGAAAAGATTTCAGAAAGATCGTATGTTTCAATTTCATTATAAAAATCAAGAGACAATCTGACAGGTCTTAAAAAATGAGCATTTATTATAAAACCTTCTTTTTTTAATTGTTCCCACTCCAAAGGCTCTGTAGAATCAAATAAAATTTTCTTCATATTGACAGCAGTACAACGAAGAAATATTTTTTTGACACTCGATTTTTTATTATTTATATATAACAAAGCCAAAAATGCTCCAAAACTTGAAGCAAACACATATATTGGAATATTTGGAAAATTATTTTTATTTTCACCATGATTTGGAAGATCGATTGCAAGAGTAGAAATTCCATTTTTAGGCATGATCTCTTCTAATCTTTTACAAGTTGGACTTTCTTTTGAACTTGCAAAGCCATGTACAATAATTAAAACTGCTTTTTGTTCTTTTGAAAAAATAAAATTAGCTGGTATATCAAATTTTGTTCTGCTCTTAATTAACATTTTTAGCCACCTTTTATCTTTATTCACAAAAAAAATCTGCCATCACTGATTTTCAAGCTGTTCTGTCAATTCTTCATATTCAGCAAAAAGTTTTTCTATCTCTTCAGATATTTTTCCATAATCTTCAGACAATTTTGAAATTTTAGACAAATCAGAAGCAATATCAGGATCACTCATCAGATCTTCTGTTGTCTTCAATCTGAGTTCTGCCCTTTCAATCTCTTTTTCTTTTTCTTTTATCATTTTTTCAATAGAAACCGCTTTAGGTTTCACAATAGATTTACGAACAATAGGTTTATTTTCAGAATTTCTCTTTGCAGATTTTTCCTCAAATTCTTTCTTTTTGGCAAGCTGTTGCTTTTTGGTTAGATACCAAGAATAATTTCCCATATATGATTCCATACGACCATCTTTTATTTCAATAACCCTATCACAAACTTGGTCTATAAAATATCTGTCATGAGAAACGATTAAAACTGTTCCTTCAAAAGAATTTAAAGCCTCTGAAAGTGCTTCTCTTGAAGGAATGTCCAAATGGTTTGTAGGCTCATCAAGCATGATCACATTTGCAGAAGAACATAAGAGCATAGCCAATGAAAGTCTTGCCCTCTCACCACCTGATAAAACAGACACAGTCTTAAAAACATCATCACCAAAAAATAAAAATGCAGCAAGTCGAGTTCTTATCTCTGTAACAGTCATGCCATTTGGTGCAACTCTTTCCATTTCTTGAAAAGCAGTATTTGAATCAATCAATGAAATATCTTGATTTTGATAATAATATTTTATATTGGCAGCGGGGTGAACTTTTAATTTACCAATGTATTTACGATCATGACCAGAAATGATATTAAAAAGAGTCGATTTTCCACAGCCATTTTCACCAATAAATGCTATTCTTTCACCTGCATTTATTTCAATGTCACCATGAAGAGAAACAGTCAAAGAATCAAAATGCTTTTCAATATCATGCATTTCCATAACTTTTGTCATCTGTCTTGAATCAAAATCAAAATTGACATGCACTTGTTTTTCTTTTGACATAGGTGCTTCAATTAATTGCTTTTTTGCCAGCATTTTTTCTCTGCTTTTAACTCTTGTAGCAAGTGTGGCTTTATAGCGAAAACGCTCGATAAAACGCAGGTCATGATCCAACATTCTTTGTTGTTCTTTATATTTTTTGTAAAGAAGTTCTTCTTCTTCGTCTTTCTGCTTTACAAAGGAATCATAATTGCCTGTATATAGCTTGACATGCCTATTTGCAAGATATAATGTCTTTGCAGATATTCTATTTAAAAAATATCTGTCATGAGAAACAGCAATTATTGCTCCTGGATATGAAGCAAGATAATTTTCAAGCCACTCTGTTGCGTGCATGTCAAGATGATTTGTAGGTTCATCAAGCATTAAAAGATCACTTTTTCTCAAAAGAAGTTTTGCAAATTCAAGCCTCATCTTCCAACCACCACTGAATTCACTTACATATCTGTCTTTATCTGAAAGAGAAAATCCAAGTCCCAAAAGTATTTTATCAGTCTCCCAAGAAATGTCATCACCATTCATGTGCTCATATTTTTCAAGAAGAACACCATATTTTTTTATTGCTTCATCAAGTTTTTCTGGATCATCAGCAAAAAGGTTCATGTCCTCTTCAACAGCTCTTATCTCTGCCTCAAGCCCCAAAATATCTGAAACAGCAAGTCTCATTTCATCGGCAACCTTGTTATATGGCTTCAATGTAACAAGTTGTGATAAAAGCGAAATCTTCATAGAAGGATTTTCTAAAACAATACTTCCAGAATCGTATTCTTCATGACCAGCAAGTATTTTTAAAAGAGTTGTTTTTCCTGCTCCATTTGAACCGATAAATCCTATTCTGTCTTTTGGTAAAATCCTAAAAGAAACATTTTCTAAAATAGAATCTCCACCATATGATTTATTTAAATTAGTAATCGTAATCATAAAATTAACCCTAAAAAGTTCTAACAAAATAATAACAAATAAACAAATACAAAGTCAACACAAAAAAGGTGTTGTAAAAGAACTTTTTCACAACACCTTTTTCGTTAAAGTTAAAATAAAATTTTATGCAAGAGTTGGATCGTCTGCTGGAGCTTCTTCTGTTGCTTCTTCACCTGTCATTGGTGTTCCATCTGGATTTATTGGAGCTCCACCTTGTTCCATTCTTTTATTGATAATATCACCCATTGTTTCAAGTGTATACATTTTTTCACCAGAATCTATGAGCATGTTCATTCCGTCAGTTATATGTCCTAAATTATTGTCTTCAAAATAACGCTCCAATTCATGTAAACCATCAATAGCACCATATACACCTTCTTTAAATAAGTTATATGCTTCGTTAAATAACTGTTTTTCTTCATCAGACATATTTTCTGGTTCAGTGATACTCTCAAAATCAGCTTTTGCTTTATCTGTTAGACCGCCATACCATTCAATCATCTTTCCAAGTTCTTCAGCAGGAGCTTGACCTTGTGCAACAGCAAGAGCTACTGTATACATTTTTGCAACATTAGGAGTTATTATTTTCTGACCATTATTTGCAGCACCTGCTGAACCTTGACCAGATACTCCTGATTCATCTGCAACAATATTTACACTTTCTTGTTCTGGTAAATAACCTTCTGGAAGTGGAGGTAATAGCATCTTACAGTTTTGACAATTAGGCTCGTAAGCAGAAGTTTTAGCACCACATCTTGGACAAACTCTTTTAGTTTTTTCCTCTTCCATTTTTGCAATTTCTTCTGCTATTTCTTGTTGAATCTCTGCAACTCTTTGTGAACCTTTTTCAATAACTTCAAGGTTCTTACGAATCTCATTTTTGTCTTTTTCTTCTGCAGAGACAATCTCTTGTAGTTTAGAAATAGCTACTTGCATATTTTCAAGAATCTTCAAAATTTCTGGCATATTTTTTTCAAGAGACTTAGTATCTGAAGGTTCTTCTGCAAGAGCTTTCATCTGTTCAAGTGATGAATTTATTGTATCTGCAGCGACATTAACTCTTGAAAAGAATGGTTCCAATTCATAAATACCATCACAATAACCATATCCAATTCTCAAAACCTCGTTCATTTCTATTGAACCAGCATAAACCTTTTGAGAACTTTCAACACTTTGTAAAGCATCTGTTATTTCAAAAATCTCTGCAATATAATTTTTTAAATTTTCAATAGGAGTATCAAGATGTTCTACATTTCCATCTTCGTAATATAATCCAAGCTCTGCAAGGGAATCTTTACAAAGTGAAAGCAATTCCTGAAGACGAGCATATTTGGTTTCAAAATCATCACTTGGAGGTTGACTTGCTTTGAGATAATCAGCTACTGTTTTTAGATTGTCAAACATCTCTATCAATTTATTGACAGATTCAACAAGTTCTTCTTGAGTTGCATTCTCTTCTTTTATTCTTTTTACAAGCTTTATAAGTTCATTTATATATGGAGAACGGGTTTCATCTCCATTATTTTCTTGTTCCAATTTCTGCATCTCGTATATATTTTTGAGATTATTCATGCAAAATTTCCTCCTAAACATTTAAAACTACAAAATTAATTTTCCACAATATATAAAAAAAACCTTTAAAAAATAAAAAAAGGGCTGTTTTTTTACAACCCTTTAAGTCATGAAAAACAATTATTTTTATTTTCCAAATAATCCACCAATCAAGTTGCCTGCAACTGAAGCAATATTTGAATCAACAGCAGTTTTTTCAGCTTCTTTAGGAGCATTTTTAGATAAAATATTTTTTATACCATCAACAATAGCAACAGAAGTTCCCTTATTTGAATTTACAAAGTCTCTAATTGTATCAACAAGTTGATTTTTACCTTTTTCTTGAGTATTTAAAAATAATTTTACAGCCTCTACAATAGAAGAAGAATCCTGTCCCTTAGTATTTACTATCTTTGAAATTATAGCAGAAGTTGCTACAACATCTAAACCTTTTGTATTATTTCCACCGACTATATTTTTAAAAATATCCATAAAAACTCCTCAAAAAAAGCAGAAGAGTAAAACTCTCCTGCTTAAAATTACTTAAAATTTATGACTAAATTAGCCAAATATACCACCTAATACTTTACCAATAGCCAAGGAAACCACCGATTGCACTTCCGACTTTACCGCCGCCAATGCCACCGAGAATTCCACCGATTGCTGTTCCTACTCCTGGGAATATAGCTGTTCCAATTGCTGCACCTGCAGCAGCTCCACCGATACCACCTTGGAGACCGCCAGCGATTGAACCAAATTTGCCACCGACATTACCTAATACTTCTGCACCTTTCTGTGAATGTGTCTCATGTGGTCCGTGGAAATGATGTGGACCATGAATGTGATGATGGTGACCAGGTATATGATGATGGTGATGTTGACCATGGAAGTGTGGGAATGGAGGCATTTGCTGAATTCCGCCCATACCGTTCATCATTCCTGCCATATTACCCATCTGTCCCATCATTTGCATTGTTTGCATTTGCATCATCATCTGCATCATTTGTTGCATTTGCATCATTTGTTGCATGCCACCCATGCCACCCATGAGCATCATCTCTTCCATTTGTAGCTGTTGCTGATTTTGCATTTGAAGCATCATGTATGCTGAAGAAAGAGAACCAAAATTAGCATTCATCATTGATGTTGACATAATATAAAAACCTCCAAAAAAAAAATTAATATTCCTGTAATTTATATCACTTAAAATTTTAAAATGTAAATAGCAAAAAATAAATTTTAAAAATAAAGAGCAGAAGAGTAAAACTCTCCTGCTCAAAATTACTTAAAAATTATGACTAAATTAGCCAAATATACCACCTAATACTTTACCAATACCTTTAAATAATGATTTTCCAGCATCAACTACAGCACCACCGACTGCTCCAAGA
>CADAWZ010000138.1 GCA_902791745.1 uncultured bacterium | reverse complement strand
AGACAGTATAAGATATTCAAGAATTTTTCCAAATAGTGAAGTTCATCTTTTATCAGGTTTTGATCACAACTTTACACAAGATATATCAAAGCCAAATAAAATTATTTGTGATTACTTCGTTGACGAGTTATTAATTAAACCCTGAAGATTTAAAGCCTCTTGTTTATTTTCAATCAAAAATCTAACAAGAGGCTTTTTTCCTGCTTTTTTTTCCATTTTTAGAATTTCTTTAAAGCCACTTCCATGATATAATGTTTTTATTTTCATTATATGTTTAATATCTTTCTGAGAATGCAAATCTTTTAAAATTTTATACTCAATCCAACGGGCCATGGCTTCTCTACTTGGTTGATCTTCAAGAAATAATTTTTGTTCATATAGAAATGCATGCATTAATTCATGTGCAACTATTGACTTAAATCTATTAATAGGTAGCCCAGATGTGATATAAATCATATGATATTTTTCATTTATCATTTTTTGAGAGTGATATTTTCCTAAATTTTCTTCTTTCCAGGTGAAATTTAAAAGCTCTTTTTCTTTTGTTTGCACTATTTCAAGTACAACTGGATTTATAACAACTATTGCATATTTGTCGCTTATATATTCATTTATAATTTTTAAAATTTTTTTCCCAACATTTAAATTATCTATAAATGGATATTTATCTTCATCAAATCCATCTATAGTTATAGAAAATTCTTTTCTTCCTGATATGATATAATCACAAGCACGAACAAATTTAGTAAATATTGTTTTTATGACTTTTATTATCATTTAAAATAAAAAAACCTGTGAGGAATCATTTTTATAACAAAAAATAAAGCCTGCAGGTTGTATACAAATATTTTGTTTTATTTTATTCTTTATCTTCTTTTTCTTTTTCTTTTTTAAGTTTCTTCTTAGTAGAAACTTCTTCACCTTTTGCATCAGCTGGAACCATTAAACTTAAACAACGAGCAATAGTATTTAAATCGTCAAGTCTCTCTTGGATTCCTATAAGTGTCATAACCATAAATGCTAAAGCTGCTACAACAGCACAATAAAATATAATTTGATACATTTTTCCCTCTTTATAAAAAAATTTTTTATATATTATTCTTCAAAGAATTATTTTCTTCCTTCAGTTTTAATAAAGTGAAGGTAAATTTATTTATCTGTTGAAAAAATATTTTATTGATTTTTTCTATACTTGATATAAAAGTAAGAGAAAGGACTTAAAAATTGAAAAAAATTGACGGGTTTTTAAAACAAATTATAGATATTGATGGTTCAGATTTGCATGTTTCTGCGGGAAATAGACCTATGATTCGAAAAAATGGAATACTCGAACCTACAGATTTTCCATATTTGACAAATAGCAATATATATGAATTGATGCAAGAAGTATTGACACCTGCAGAAATTCAAAAATTTACTGCAAATGCAGATATAGACTTTGTTTACCAATCAAGAGAACTTGATCAAAGATTTCGTTCAAATGCTTTTTATCAAAAAAATGGAATTTCAATGGTTTTTAGATGGATTAAAAGAGAGATTCCTACGCTTTCTGATTTAGGTTTTTCAGATGCCGTAAAAAAATTGACAAGATTTCACCAAGGTATAGTGTTGGTGACTGGACCAAGTGGATGTGGCAAAACAACTACCATGGCAAGTTTAATAGATGTTATAAATAAAGAGCGTTCACTTCATATAATAACAGTAGAAGAACCCGTAGAGTATATTCATAAAAATCACAATTCTCTTGTTATTCAAAGAGAAGTTGGAAAAGATGTTGATACATTTCAAACAGCTTTAAAAGGTGCGTTAAGAGAAGATCCAGATGTAATTGTTATTGGTGAATTGAGAGATTTAGATACAATATCTTTGGCTATTACAGCCGCTGAAACGGGACACCTTGTTTTTTCAACAATAAATACAAATAGTGCGATACAAACTATAGATAGAATTATAGATTCATATCCTTCAGAACAACAATCACAAGTTAGAGTCATGTTCTCAGAATCTTTAAAAGCTATAATATCTCAACAATTAATACCTCATAAAGACGGAACAAAAATGGTATGTGCTTATGAATTGTTGATAGGTAATAGTTCAGTATCTAATTTGATAAGAGATTCAAAGCAATATCAGATTATAAATAATATGCATACAGGAAAAAAACAAGGCATGCAATTAATGGATTCCTCACTTCTCGACCTCGTAATGTCTGGAAGCATTACTTTAGAAGTTGCTCTTGCAAGATCTCAAAATCCAAGTGGTCTTGAAGATAAATATAAATTATTGACACAACCACAATCTTAGAAGAAGGAGTAATATTATGTTTAAAAACTTTTTTGGCATGGGAGGAGGCTCTCGCCAACAACAGCAAACAGCAGAATCGAAAGAGCCAAAAGAACCAAAATATGCTCCAATAACTAATGCTTCACAGCTTGTAGTACGCGAAAATCCATATGATTCAAAAACAGCTTCTCCAGTAAATAAAAAAGAAAAAGAAAAAGAAGAAGAACCTATTTTAGTAAAGCCTTCTGAAAGAAAATTAATAGAGATTGAGTTAGAAAACTTTACAATAAATGATCTTTTATCAAAAATGGTACAGCTAAAGGCTTCAGATTGCCATTTTGAAACAGGTTCTCAGCCTATATATAGAATTAATGGAGATATGGTATTTACAAATCTTCCTATTATTACACAAGAGGTAGCAGAAAAACTTCTCTATCCAATGATAAATGAGAGTCAAAAACAGATATATTTTAAGACAGGAAGCATTGATTTTTGTTATGAAATACCAAAATTAGCGAGATTTAGAGCTAACTTTTTGAGACATAGAAGAGGAGTTGGAGCTGTTTTTCGTATTATTCCAAGTAAAATTCCTACAGTTGAAGAATTACATCTTCCTGAAGTAATAAAAACGATAGCAGAATTTGACAAAGGAATTATATTGGTTACTGGTCCTACTGGAAGTGGTAAAACAACCACAATGGCCGCTATTATAAATTACATAAATAATCACCGTAAGGCTCATATAATAACGATTGAAGACCCTATTGAATTTACTCATACTCCAGTAAATTGTCTTGTATCACATAGAGAAATAAGACAGCATGCTAAATCTTTTAATACAGCATTAAAGGCAGCATTAAGAGAAGACCCTGATGTAATTCTTGTTGGAGAGCTTAGAGATATTGAAACAATTTCTTTGGCATTGACTGCTGCTCAAATGGGAGTTCTTGTAATGGGAACACTTCACACAAATAGTGCTACAAAGACAATTGACAGAATGGTTGATGTATTTCCACCAAAACAACAAGAACAAGCAAGAATACAGCTTTCACAGACATTGAGAGCTATAATTGCTCAACAGCTTATGAAAAGAGCAGATGGTAAAGGAAGAATTGCTGCACTGGAGATATTGATAAGTGATTTGAGTTTGGCAAATATCATAAGAGAAGGAAAAACTCCTCAAATTCCAAGTTACATAACTATGGGCAAAAGTCGGGGTATGCAATTTATGGATAATGTTTTGATAGACTATGTCAAAAAGAATATTATAAAAAAAGAAGAAGCTCTTCTTAGAATGAACGATCCTAAACTTTTTGAGCGTGCAGGAATCAAAGTTTAACAAGTATGCTAAAAATTGGTAATAGAATTTTTGAACAAAGAATTATAGGAGCTCCTCTTGCAGGTGTAACAGACATTGCATTTAGAAGAGTTATAAGAGGAATTTATAAAGGACTCGTCTGTGCTGAAATGATAAGCAGTCAAAGCCTTGTCAGATGTAAATCTAAACTTCCATATGCAAAGCAGATAACTAAAGAATGCGAACCTGCTTCTTTTCAACTTTTAGGCAGAAATTGTGATTTAATGGTGGAATCTGCAAGGATTCTTCAAGAACTTGGAGCCAAACAACTTAGTATAAATATGGGTTGTCCTGTAAGAAAAGTAATAAGGCAAGGTGAAGGCTCGTCTCTATTGGCAGAACCCGATCTTGCAATAGAGATAATGAAGTCTGTTGTAAATGCTGTAAATATTCCTGTTACAATCAAAATAAGAAAAGGAATTGAAAAATCTTCTGAAGGGGCTTTAAAAATAGCATTATCTGCTGAAGACTGTGGAATAAAGGCAATTACTGTACATGGACGAACAGCAGAACAGATGTATTCTGGTGAAGCAGACTGGGAGTTTATTTCAAATATAAAAAAGAAAGTCTCAATTCCTGTTATTGGAAATGGAGATATAAGAACTCCAGAAGATGCTGTGGAAAAATTAAATAAAAGTGGTTGTGATGGTGTCATGATAGGAAGAGGAATTTTGGGAAATCCATGGATTTTGCGAGATAGCGATCTTCTTGATAAACAACTTCCACTTGCTCCTGTAACTTCTGAAGAAAAATTAAAAACAGCGTTTAAACATTTAGATTATGAAATCGAAGAAGATGGCGAAGATTCAGGATTTAAAAAAATAAGAAAGCATTTAAGTTGGTATATAAAAGGAATGCCAATGGCTTCTGTAATGAGAGATATTATATTTAGAACTCGTGGTTCTAATGAATTGAAAGAAAAATTTAGCTGTTATTTTGATTTTGTAAAAGAATTTGAAATGGAATATACTAAAGAAAAAATAAGTCTATTCAATGTTGAAAAAATGTTTGAAAAACATTTAAAGTAAATTTTATGCTTAAACTAAAAACTCGGTGTTGATATCAACATCGAGTTTTTTGTTTGTTAGAAATTCAATTTTTAGAATGGAATAAAAGGCTTCTCTTCTTAGTTTTTCATCAGCACTTAATTCACGAATTTGTTCAATTACATCTTTCACTTCAGGAATTTTTGTTGATAATTCTAAAGCCATAAGGTCAACCTCATCAATTTAATATATCTGCTATTTGTTCTTGCGAATAACCTTTTTTTAATAGTTTTTCAACAAGCTCTTTGTCTCTTTCAGCTCTTCCTTC
>CADAWZ010000137.1 GCA_902791745.1 uncultured bacterium | reverse complement strand
TTCTTTTCTTTGATTAGATACTGCCAGCAAAGACCATCACAATCTTCTTCTTGAACAGTACCTGTCATCAATACTGTTACATCTTCTGGAACAAGGTTATGTTCTTTCATAATCTTTCCAGCATATACCATTGCAGCCATTCCGCCTTCTTGGTCAGAAGCTCCTCTTCCGCCAATTTCTGTTTCGGTCTCATAGCCCTCATATGGATCAAATTTCCAGTTGCTTTTTAATCCAATTCCTACAGTATCAATATGGGCGTCAAAAGCAATTATGCGTGAACCGTTGCCAATTCGTCCAATAACATTTCCCATTTCATCAATTTCGACACTGTCAAAACCGACTTTTTCCATCTCTTCTTTGATTCTCAAAACTACTTCTTTTTCACCACAGCTCTCTGATGGAATCTTTATCATATCCCTTAAAAAACGGGTCATATCAGGTTCATATTTCTTTGCAAGTTCAGCAATTTTGGAAAAATCCATTTCAAATCCTCCCTCTACAAATAAGTAGATAAATAATAAATAAAAATAAGATTTCAGCAATTAAAGTTTAATTCCTGCATAAAAATAGAAAAAAACAAGGAAAACAAAAATTAACTTTTCTTCAATTTCAAATAGCAAAATTTAATATTCTACTATTTAGTTATAATATTCTTTGCTCCCCAAGGTGCTCCCTTTGCTGTGCCGTGGTATTCAATATTTGGAACCTCGAGAAAAGCATTTTCACATATTATGGTAACTGTTTTGGGAATTGTAATTTTTAAAGATGTGCAACCTGCAAAACAGTCAAACCAAATTACTTCTATTTTATTTGAAAGAGTTACACTCTGTAATGAAGTACAATTTTTAAAAACATATCCTCTCATATCAATAACACTATTTGGAATATCTATATTTTTTAATGAGTAACAGTCAAAAAATGTATTTTTTTCTATTTTTGTAATGTTTTTGGGGATTTTGATTTTTTTTAGAGATATACATTCACTAAAAGCTCCTTTTTAACTATTTTCTATATTTTAACAAACTATTTTTGTTTTTTGAGGAGGTTTTCTACGAGCTTAATTTGATTTTCCAATAAATCAAAAATATCTTTTCCAAGAATAATTGATTCACTAAATGGATCAATTATCACAGCAGAAATATTATGTTTATCATTTTTCGCCAAAATTAAAGCTTCAAGAAAATGTTGTTCCACTATAGAACAATCGCCCGCAGTATCTGGAATTTCCTGAGGAGAAGAATACATTGGAAAGAAAAATTCACCTTGTGGAGTTTTGAGCAATTCTAATTTTAATCTGATTGGATTAGAAGTTGTAAACTCTTTTCCCTTTAAATCATCTAAATTGTTCACAAGTTGTTCAATATTATTTATATCATCTTTTCCCAATAATGCGTGATAAAGTAAATACACATTTTGAGTAATAAGTACATTGATTACAGCAAATAATTTTTCTATGCTATTTTTATCTTTGTTATATTCTTTTATCAAATCTTTCAAAGATAATTTATCTTTAGCTTTTTTCCTTACTATTTTCTTCTTTAAATCTGCAAAACACATATAACTACCATCATCTTGCTTTTCAAGATGAAAGAAAACTTTTTCACCATTATGGATTCCAAAATCTTTTTCTGGCTCGTTCAGAAGAATACCGCTAAAATAATTTTCTTGTTTCTCTATTTTTTCAATTCTAACCCAACAGGCTTCGCCATATTCTTTGTATTCGTCTTTTTGAAAAACCACCAAAACATCATCAGGATATTCTTTTGATCTTAGTGAATCAAGTGTTTCTATTTTTCTAATATTTTCTACATCTTTTGAGACTTTATAAGATTTCAAAATCATGTTTACTTTGTCTTTATAGCGTGTTTTTAGTTTATCGCCTATGTCATCATAAAGCAGAAAATCATCTTCTTGAACCATTCCAATGCGAATTTTTAAAGTCGTATTATCTACATCGAAAAATTGAAATGTACCATTTTTGTCTGTCATACAAGTAGCAAGAAGTTCAAGAGTTAGTCCAGCACTATGGTCTATATAACCATAAGTGAGGATACTTTTGGCTTTATCTATATTTTTTATAAGTCCAGTCGTTTCTGCTTTTTTAAGTGTTTGTCTCAAGTTATCACTCAAGGAAAAAATACAAAAATTATTGCAGATAACTCTAAAATCGACATCTTTGTATTTCAAAATAAAATCCCTCCCTTCTTCTTATTGTAAAAAATATAGTACATTATTCAGTTAACTTGCTGTTTTACTCGTAATCTATTATAAGCTCTTTTCCAAAAAATTTTTATTTTGTCATTTTTCCTTGTTTTTATACTTTACTCTTGAAGATTTAGACAATTCTATTTTGTAAACAGATGAATTTTCAGAAATTTCTATCAAATTCAAAAGTGCCGTTCTATTTACATCAAGTTCTACAATAACCTCTTCCTCTTCTTTTTTCAGAATACGCAAATGCTTATTTGCCTCAAACAATTTGAACATGTCTTCAGTATATGCAATAAATTTTATTTTTATCTTAATTTTTCCATTTTTATCAATGACTTGTCTTTTTACAGTCTTTTTCAATTCATCTTTCAAGAATTTGAGATCGTATTCTGCCTTTTCCTGAGTCTCTCTTATCGTTTCCAAAAGAGCATTTAAATATTTATCAAACTTATCTTCATCATATTTGAATAATTTAAGTTTTGTTCTTACTTTACTTGCTAATTGAGCAAGACTATAATAAGAATCATCGTTTTCTGGTTCATCTTTATCTAGTTTTATATCATATAAAATATCCCCATCATCAGTGTTTTCATCTGTGTCAATGTCATAACAGGAATCATCATTTTCAGAGTCATCTTTATTTGATTTTATGTCAGATAAAATATCTCCATCATCAGTGTTATCAGTTATATCAATGTCATAACAAGGCTCTTCATTTTCAGAGTCATCTTTATTTGATTTTATATCAGATAAAATATCTCCATCATCAGTGTTATCAGTTGTATCAATGTCATAACAAGGCTCTTCATTTTCAGAGTCATCGTTATCTGATTTTATATCAGCAAAGATATCAGCATTATCAGTATTTTCAGTAGTATCAATATCATAACAAGAATCATCGTTCTCATCTGTCTTAGGTTCTTCTCTATCTGCTTCTATCTCATCAAAAATATCTTCATTGTCTTCAGTAGTATTAATGTCATAACAAGGTTCATCATTTTCATCATCTATATCCGAACCTCCAAAAAAATTTGCAAATCCTATATCACGAACACAATCTTCAACTTCAGCTAAATCACAGCAACTACTTCCATAACTTCTTATCTGTTCAAATCCCTCTCTGCTTAGTCCACTTGGAAATTCAGCAAGAACTTCTTTTTTAGTTATTTTTCCATTTTTATTTACAATTTTTTCTTCAACAGCAACAAAAGAAGTGTATTTTGTGGCAAGTCCAAACTTGATACCTAATTTTATAATTTTTTCTTTTATTTTAGAGTGTTCTTTATAACTTCCTTCATCTTCATCACTGTAATATTCTATTTTTCTTCTTGCCCAGAGATATGGAATACTTTCATATCTTGGATCTTCTTCTGGATTTAATTTAAAGTCTATTTTCTTTTCAATATCTCCATTTGCTGTTTTTCCTGTTATTATAATAGTCCCTTCTGTAGGTTCTTTATACTTTCCAATTAGAATTAAAGGAGTGTTACTGTATAAATCAGGAAGAATTTTTGGATATATTTCAAAAAGTTTAGCACCAGACCAAGTCAATTTTATATCTGTCATCAATGGACAATCTATTTTTTTGAAAAAAGCTTCTGTAACTTTCTTTATGTTTTCGTTTTGTTTTTTCTTTTCTTTACCTCTGGGATGATCATTAACAGTTATTATTTCCGATTCTCCTCTTCCTGCCTCAGCCATTTTTGCTATAAGATACCGATTAACTGAATTACCTGTTCCAAACGAAAATACTCTTGTATTTTTCTTGCATTTTTTAGCTATTGCACCTATTATTTCGTCTTCATTGCCAACATAACCATCTGTCATAACAGCTATGATTCTCAATCTGTCTGGGTCTCTTTTAGCATTTAATGCTTTAAGTATAGGAGGCAACATTTCTGTTCCGCCAGCTGCTTCATCATGTTTTTTCATAAACAGCTTTGCCAGTTCTCTATTATTTCTATTGTTTGGTCTTGATTTTTTGAATAAAAATTCTGGTACATCTGAAAAACATATTATGTTAAATGTATCTTTTTCATGCATTTTATCTATACAAAGATTCATTACTTTTTTACAGACTTCAAGCGGAGCTCCAAACTGAGAACCTGAAGTATCAACAACAAATATCATTTCTTTGGGAATAATATTATAGTTTTCAGGTCTTGAAGGAGGCTGAATTATAAGTGAAGCAAATCCGCCTTTGTCTTTTGTTTTTGTCGAAATCAATCCCTCTTCTATTTTTTCACTTCCAACTCGATATCTTAATATAAAATCTCTATTAGGTATTGAATCGTGTTCTGCTAATTTTATTTTACTTGTTGTATCAGATATTTTTTTAACAATGATTTCGTGTAATTCGGAATTAATTTCTTCAACATTTATTGGAGAATTTATTTCAACTGAGAGAGAAATATCATGTCCTGCTCTTTTACCTTCTTCGACATAAGCAGGATTTACTTTTGGTTCTTCTCCTTCCATTGATTTTGGAATATAACGAGGACCAACAGTCATTGGGAATACATATTCATAAATGCCTTCTTTAAATTTTATGTCTTCAACATATTTTATCAAGATCTTGATCTCATCATTTGGCATAATATTTCCGACATGTTGAACAAAAATATTAGGTCTTTCTTCATCAAGTAAAGAAGCTCTTTTTCCTTTTTTGATAGCCTTATTGTATATTTCCCTTGCCTCTTCTTTTTCTTTGACTATTCCTTTTATTGTATTATCTCCTATTTTCATCAACATTTCAAAAACAGCAGA